>JAEZJL010000080.1 GCA_023415815.1 Bacillota bacterium
CCGGCAACGACCTCTACGCCGAGCTTTTCCTCTATCAGCAAATCGCAGATTGCGTCGATTGCGCTTTTATTTTTACAGGAGGCAATTTCGCTTATCGTCAGGCCTTTAAGCTCTTCATTTTTCTGCGTGGACACCCTTATCACGGTTACGGCGTCCCAGTATGAAGCCCCGCGCCCGGAGAGCTCGGTCTCTATCCTTTTACGGATACCGGCATCTCCCAGCCGTTTGATGCAGTTATCCAGGCCCTCTTCGTTAAGCCATTTGGGAAGCTCGTAGATAAGGGTGTTTTCAGCGGAGGTATAGGGATAAAAGTCGCATATGACATCCGCGCCCCGCGCCCGCGCCTCGTCCATAAGCTTGAGGGCCTGCCGGAGCTTGCCCCAGTTGGGCCGGCCGCTGGCTTTGATGTGCGAAATATCCACCGGGACGCCGGCTTCCTCTCCGACCCTGAGGACCTCCGCCACCGACTCAAGCAGCTCGTCCCCCTGGTCTCTTATATGCGCCGTGAAAATTCCGCCGTAGCCTTTCAAAACCTTTGCAAGCTCTATCAGCTCTCCGGTGGCGGCAAAGCAGCACGGGGGATATCCAAGCCCGGTGCTCATGCCGAAGGCGCCCTGCTCCATGGCTTCGGCGAGCAGACGCTTCATTTGCTCCATGCTGCCGGCGGAAACGGCGTCGGGGCTGAAGCCGCAGGTATTGACCCGAAGCGCCCCGTGTCCGGCAAGGGGAGCGAGGTTTACCCCGAAGCCTGCGGCTTCCAGCCTGCCGAAAAATTCCCCGGCCGTGTGCCAGTCTATATCCATCGTCCTGTTATATTCGCGCAGTATCTGCTCGAAATATCCGGCCCCGCGGCCTGTAAACGGGAAGAGGCTCAGGCCGCACTGGCCTGTGACTTCGGTTGTGACGCCCTGCCTGAGCTTGTTGAACTCAAAGGGGTGCTTTAAGATATCCAGATCGCTGTGGCTGTGGATATCAATGAAGCCGGGACACACAATCATATTGTGCGCCTGTATTCTTTTAAGACTGTTTTGCAATTTAAGATTCCCAATAGCTGCAATTGCTTCGCCTTTTATACCGATGTCGGCGGTGTATCCCGGAGCTCCGGAACCGTCTATAATATAGCAGTCGTCTAATATCAAATCATACATGAGGACAATTTGCCACCCCTTAAATGTAAAATTGAAATGAAGTAATATTTATTACAAAATTCATTATATCATGTAATAAATATTACGGTCAACATAAAAAAACAGCACAAAATAACATAAGCATATCGTTTCGAAGAGTATAAGATATCGTACCTTATCGCAATTATGCGTACTTTAAGCAGAAAGGGGCGGGTGCTAGAATATTGCTATAGCATATTTCCAGGGTTTCTTTAAAACGCAGCCCGCGAACCGGAGGAACCGTATATCCGGCATCTTACTGAGCTGCATAAGGGTTTGGCAGGTCTCGCCATGCTTCCGGTTCCGGCAACAGGGCTTACTGCAGGAAGCGCTGTTTTGATCCCGGAAGCTTTTGAGGCCGACGTTGTTTGTGTTCCAGCAATTCAGGTAAAGCATCGCAGATGTATATTTTGATTTGAAAAGGATGGTCGAATATGTTGAAGAAGCTTTCAAAAACCTATTTCAAAAGCGTTTTAGTGTGTTTGCTGCTCGTATCCATGCTTGCAGCCATGGCGGGATGCGGCGGCAGCGACAACAGCAGCGCAGGTACGACGACTGCGGTCGCGGAGGATTCAAGCTCCGCGGGAACAAGCCCGGACGCCTCTGCGCCGGCTGAGGAAGAGCTCTCGGGGACCGTGCATGCGATTTCGTGGAACAACTCCGAGACGGCACTGGAGGCAGGCGCTAAGAAATTTATGGAGGAGCACCCCGGCGTCACCATCGAAGTGGAAAAGGTTCCCGACAATACGAAGCTGTATACGCAGCTTGCGGCAGGCAGCGGTGTCCCGGATATCATGCAGTTCCAGAACAGGGACAATCTCACCGTCCTGGCCAAATACCCGGGCAGCTTTGCAGATATCACCGATATCATGAAGCCCGAGGAAAACAATTTCCTGTCGGCAGTCCTTCCGCTTTGCCGCGAGGACGGAAAGTACTATGCAATACCGTGGGACGTAGCGCCCGCAATGCTTTTCTACAGGAAGGACATATTTGAAAGCGCAAAAGTCGATCCGAACTCCCTCAAAACCTGGGATGATTTCATTACAGCCGGAAAACAGATCGACGCCAGCACCAACGGAAAGGTGAAGATGTTCGGCTTTGACTACAACGGAGCCTCAAGCTTCGACATGCCCCTGCTGCTGTTCTACGAGCTGGGTGGCACGTTCTATGACAAGGACGGAAAGGTGAAATTTGATTCGCCCGAGATGATCCAGGCCTTCCAGATGGTCCAGAAGTTCATCGACGCAGGCATAACCGTCAATCTGCCCAACGAGTGGAGCGACAGGCTCACGGCCATTGCGAACAACACGCTGGCAACCGTAAATTACGGCATATGGTTTACCGGGACGCTTTCCACGAACCTGCAGGACCAGTCGGGCAAGTGGGGCCTTATCCCTCTCCCGGCGTTTACCGAGGGCGGGAACAACCAGGCGAATTCCGGCGGCTCGACCGTCATGTTCCATTCCAAATCGGAAAACCTTCCGCTCGCAAAAGCGTTTATGAAATGGTTTTTGATGTCCGACGAGGGCAACGCGATCAATCTCAAGGCGGGCGGCCTGTTTGACGCATATACGCCTTCCTATAAAGATCCTTCGTATGCGGAGGTCGACCCCTATTTCGGAATCTCCACGGCCCAGTTTGCCGCGGGCGTTTCCGAGAAAATACCCCCGTTGAATTTCCCGGCGTACTTCACCGATGTGGGCACCGTATTCCAGAACAACGCGATCGGCCAGTATTTTGTGAAGCACAACGATCTTCAGACGGTACTGAAAGAAGCGACAGCCACTGCTCAAAAAACGGTGGACAACCTGCAATAATGAAGCTGCCAATCGCAGCCGGACTTTAGCCGGGTAAGCCAGCTGAAAGGATTTAAACTGCCTCTGCACCCGCAGTACGGCAGTTTAAATCCTTGAATGCTTGAATATATAAACGGAGGGAGTGACTTGCTTGAACTATAATTTGAAGAAAAGGATGGCACCCGCTTTTTTTCTTGCTCCTTTCTTGATTATTTTTGTCGTATTTACCGCATATCCCATTTTATATTCCATTGTATTGAGCTTCGCAAAATACAGGTCCGGCCAGGTTACCTTTTTAGGCTTGAGAAATTACCAGTTCATTCTCGGCGACCAGCTCTTCTGGCAGTCGGTGCTGAATACGTTCACCATCATGATCATGCAGGCGCCGATCATGATCATTCTGGCGATCATCCTGGCCACCATCTTAAATTCGGCCCTGGTCAAGCTCAAGGGCGCGTTCAGGATGCTTTTGTTTTTACCGGTCCTTATCGACGCGGTCAGCTATTCGATCGTGTTTTCAATGTTTTTCAATGCCGATGGCTTTGTGAACTCCCTGCTGAACGTATTCGGAATACCCGACCTTTCCTGGTATACGGTCGGGACCCTGGCGCAGCTGGTCATCGTCATCGCGGTCACGTGGAAATGGACGGGCTACAACGCGATCATCCTGCTCTCGGGCCTGCAGAACATTCCGGCTGAGCTGTATGAAGCCGCTTTCATAGACGGCGCCAATACGTTCCAGAAATTCATGCGGATCACCATTCCGGAGCTGAAGCCCATCATCCTGTTTACGACGATCATGTCCGTAAACGGCTCGCTCCAGATGTTCACCGAGCCCAACCTGCTAACGCACGGAGGCCCGGTCAATCTGACCTCCACGATCGTTTTATACCTGTACAACATCGGCTTCAAGAACTTCAATTTCGGGGTCGCGGCGTCTGGCTCATATATTCTTGCCTTCATGATAGCGGTGCTGACCTACATCCAGTTAAGAGTGACAAGGGAGGAATGACCGATGAAAAAAGTAGTACCGGCAATAATCTTGCACCTTATCCTGGCGGCAGGCGTCATCGTTTCGGTCTTTCCCTTCATCTGGACCTTTATCGCCTCGACCCATACGGATTCCCAGGTGCTTAATTTTTCATATACCTTTGTCCTGGGCAGCAATTTTATGAACAATCTTCAGGGCCTGCACGATGAGATGCCAATATGGAACAACCTGTTCAACAGCATCTATATCACCGGGGTCTACACCATTGGAGTGCTTTTGATCGATTCGATGGCCGGCTATGCGTTTGCAAAGTACAATTTCAGGTTTAAAAACGTGATATTTTTCGCCTGCCTCATCACCATGATGATACCCCAGCAGGTTACCATGGCCCCGCTGTTCATCCAGCTGACGAGCTTCCACTGGCTGGACACCCCGCTCGCGATCATCGTCCCGGGCCTGGCGGGCGTATTCGGCGTATTTCTGATGAGGCAGAACATGTCCACGTTTCCGGACAGCCTGATCGAAGCGGCGCGCATCGACGGAGCTTCCGAAAAGAGGATTTTCTTTACGATCATCGTACCGTCGATGAAATCGGCCTTTGCCGCCCTCGGCATCATATCCTTCGTCAATCAGTGGGGCAATTACCTGTGGCCGCTCATCGCGCTGAATTCGCAGAAAAACTTTACCATGCCGCTGGTTTTATCGATTTTGTCCCAGCCGAATTATGTGATACATTACGGCCAGCTGATGGTCGGCGCCGTGCTGGTATTGATCCCGGTCATGATATTCTTCCTCATATTCCAGAAGAATTTCATCAACGGTATGATGAGCGGCGCAATCAAAGGATAGCTCCCGATGAAGTACCGGAAATATTTTAGAAGGTATAGCCGTAACAAAAAGCTCCGGTAAGGAGTAAATGTATTTTTCATAACAGAATAATAAGGGAATACAACTGAAAAAACGGGGGATACCGAATCTTTTTCATTGTATACGGGTGATTTTTATGAGCTTTTGCAAGGATTTTGCGTGGGGAGCCGCAACGGCTTCCTATCAGATAGAGGGCGCCGCTTTTGATGACGGCAAGGGCTGGTCGGTCTGGGACGTCTTCAGCCGCAAGCCCGGCGCCATAAAGGACGGCTTCAACGGAGACGTCGCCTGCGACCATTATCACCTTTACAAAACGGATGTCCAGGTGATGAAGGAGATGGGCCTGAATGCATACCGGTTTTCCGTTTCCTGGCCGAGAGTGATGCCGGAAGGCACGGGAAAGGTCAACGAAAAGGGCCTGGATTTTTACGACAGGCTGGTCGACGAGCTTTTAAAGAACAATATCACACCCTATGTCACGCTGTTTCACTGGGACTACCCGTACGAGCTGTACAAAAGGGGCGGGTGGCTCAATCCCCAAAGCCCGGAGTGGCTGGCGGAATATGCGAAGGTCGTCGTGGAAAGGCTTTCTGACAGGGTAAAAAACTGGATCACGGAGAACGAGCCCCAGTGCTACATCGGCGGTGGGCATTACGGCGGAGAGCACGCCCCCGGATTGAAGCTCGATCTGAAGGATGTGCTGCTGGCCGGGCACAATTCGCTGCTGGCCCACGGGAAGGCCGTGCAGCAAATAAGGGCTTCCGCAAAGCAGCCCTGCCTGATCGGGTACGCGCCGGCCGGCTGGTGGCTGTGGTGCCCGAAGACCACCTCGCCCGGGGATATCGAGGCAGCAAGGGCGCTGACCTTCGGCAACCCGGAGAAAAACATTTCAACCAGCGCGTGGTGGATGGACCCCGTATATCTGGGAAAATATCCCGAGGACGGCCTGGCCGGCTTCGAGCCCTGGATGCCGGAAATCGGGCAGGACGACATGAAAATAATATCGCAGCCCATCGATTTCCAGGGCATCAATATGTACCAGGCGTATATCGCCCGGGAGGGCGCCGACGGGAAGCCTGAGAACGTCGAAAGGCCGAAGGGCTTCGACAAGCAGGCGTACGACTGGCCCGTCATCCCGGAGACCTTATACTGGGGGCCGAGGTTCTTTTACGAAAGATATAAAAAACCCGTCTTCGTAACGGAAAACGGCATGGCGAACGTGGACTGGGTCAGCGTGGACGGCAGAGTCCACGACCCGCAGAGGATAGACTTTTTGTACAGGTACATCCGCGAGCTGAAAAGGGCCGCCGCCGACGGCGTCGACATCCGCGGGTATTTCGTCTGGACCCTGACCGACAATTACGAATGGGCGCAGGGACATGCCCAGAGGTTTGGACTGACCCATGTCGACTTCAACACGCAAAAAAGGACTATCAAGGATTCCGGCCACTGGTACCGGAAGGTAATTGACAGCAACGGCGAAATTATTATATAACGGTAAGTGATACTTCATAGCCTCAGCCCATGTATATAGATGCATGGGCTGAAGCCGCCCTCGGGTATTTGAGCTGTATGGCTGAAAAAGGAAACGATGCGGGAGGAATGATTAGCGATGATGAGGCTGGGAGGACCTATTATAGAAAAGTACGACGGCCCGGAAGCATGGGTCGCGTTAAATAAAAAAGCTGGGTTTGAGGCCGCCTTCTGTCCTGTCGGAGAGACTGCCGGAAAAGAGGAGATCGCCGCATATAAAAAGGCGGCCGAGGAGAACGGCATATTGATTTCCGAGGTCGGAGCGTGGTGCAATCCCATCAGCCCCGACCCCAGGCAGCGCAGCGAGGCGCTGGAATATTGCAAGCAGCGGCTTTACCTGGCCGATGAAATAGGAGCCGTCTGCTGCGTTAATATCGCGGGCTCCAGGAGCGGCTCCAGATGGGACGGGCCGCACCCCTGCAATCTTGACCCGGACACCTTTGAAATGATTGTGGCGTCGGTAAGGGAAATCATTGACGACGTCGGGCCCGCCCGGACGTTCTACACGCTGGAGACCATGCCGTGGGTGCTTCCGGACAGCCCGGACAGCTATCTTGAGCTTATAAACGCCATCGGGAGGGAGAGGTTCGCGGTACATCTCGACCCCGTAAATATCATCAACAGTCCCGGAAGGTATTTCCGTAATTCGGAGCTTTTGAAGGACTTCTTTAAAAAGCTTGGACCGCACATCAAGAGCTGCCATGCCAAGGATACGCTGCTGGAGGATACTCTGACCGTGCATTTGAAGGAAGTCCGTCCAGGCCTGGGCATGCTTGATTATACGGTATATTTAAGCGAAATAAACAAGCTCTCCGGCGATATACCTCTGATGATAGAGCATCTGTCCGAAGAGGAGGAGATCGGGCAGGCGGCGGCCTACATCAGGAAAGCGGCCGGCAAGCTGCCCCACGGCAATTAAATGCTGTAAAATATATAGAAAGAGAGAAAGCAAACGATGTTATTTGTGGAAAAATACTGGGAGGACCCCTCCAGATTGCATGTCGGATGTGAAAAGCCCCGCGCGTATTTCATACCTTATGAAAACGAAGCCAAGGCAGGGAAAGGGCTGCGTGGTACGTCGAGGTTTTTTAAAAGCCTCAACGGCATGTGGAGATTCAAATACCATGCATCCGTGTACGAGGTGGAAGACGGCTTCTACGGCAGGGAGTACGACGCCGGCGGCTGGGACAGCCTGCCCGTGCCCTCCAACTGGCAGCTCCACGGCTATGACAGGCCCAATTACAGCAACGTGAACTATCCTTTTCCCTGCGATCCTCCGTTTGTGCCGGACGAGAATCCCGCGGGCCTGTATATACGGGATTTTACCATTGAGGATGTCGGCGGAAGGAAGGCCCATCTTGTATTCGAGGGAGTGGATTCCTGCTTTTACCTGTGGGTGAACGGGAATTTTGCGGGATACAGTCAGGTAAGCCATATGACTTCGGAATTCGATGTGTCGGAATATCTTACGGCCGGAAAAAACCGGCTCGCGGTAATGGTTCTGAAATGGTGCGACGGAAGCTATCTTGAGGACCAGGACAAGTGGAGGCTCTCGGGGATTTTCAGGGACGTATACCTTCTCACCCGGCCGCAAACGCATATCTCCGACATTTTTATAAAGACTGAATTGGACGGGGGCGGCGACATGGCCGTGCTGAAGTGCGGGATCGAGACGGCAGGCGGGGACTGCCTGCAGGTGCGGGCGGTTTTAAAGGACTTGTGCGGTGAAATAATCGCCGATGCGTCTTGCGGCATATCCGGCTCGGGGAGCTTTGAATTTACCGTTGAAAAGCCCGGGCTGTGGTCCGCCGAGTCGCCTGCGCTGTACCGGCTGTATCTGTATAGCGGCGATGAGGTGATACTTCAGAAGGTCGGCTTCAGGAAAATCGAGGTAAGGGATTCGGTGCTCCTGATCAACGGAAAGGCCGTCAAGTTCAAAGGCGTCAACCGGCATGACTCCCATCCCGAGCTTGGCTATGCGGTGCCTGTGGAGCACATGAAGCGGGATCTTATACTGATGAAAAGGCATAATATAAACGCAATAAGGGCGTCCCACTATCCCAACGATCCGCGATTCCTTGAGCTGTGCGACGAATTCGGCTTTTATCTGATAGACGAGGCCGACCTCGAGACGCACGGCAGCTCGCATGCGGGCGATCACAGCATGATATCCGCCGACCCCCGGTTTGAAGAGGCCTATCTGGACAGGATGCGGCGCATGGTGGAGAGGGACAAAAATCACGCCTGCATCGTGATATGGTCCCTCGGAAATGAATCGGGCTTCGGAGAGAATCACAGGAAAATGGCGGCTTGGGCTAAAGACCGCGACAGCAGCAGGCTTATACATTATGAGCGCATATTCTCCCCCGAGTGCAACGATATTTATGAGGACGGCAAGGCCGACACGTCATGCCTCGACGTCCATAGCCGGATGTACCCGCCGGTGGAGTGGATCGCCGATGATTTCCTCAAAAACGAAAATGAAAAGCGCCCGCTTATCCTCTGCGAATACTGCCATGCCATGGGGAACGGGCCCGGGGACCTGAAGGATTACTGGGATCTGTTCTATAAAAATCCGAGGCTGGCCGGCGGCTTTGTCTGGGAATGGACCGACCACGCCGTGAAGACCCGGACTCCCGAAGGAATTGAATATTACGCCTACGGGGGTGATTTCGGCGACAAGCCCAACGACGGCAACTTCTGCGTCGACGGCCTTGTATACCCCGACAGGACCCCGCATACGGGGCTTCTGGAGCTCAAGAACGTCATAGCTCCCGTGAGAGTGGAAGCCGAGGAGCTTTCCGCGGGCAGGGTCAGGATAACAAACCTTTACGATTTCATAAGCCTGGCCCATCTGACGCTGAGCTGGAAGCTGGAGAAAGACGGGGAGGCTGTAGCAGAAGGCTGCCTTGAAGGTGTCGACGCGGCTCCTCACGAAGCTGTTACGGTCACGCTGCCCTATACAATGCCGGAGAAGGCGGACGGAAGATATTTCCTCACCGTTTCCTTTCAGCAGGCGGGAAGCACAGCCTGGGCGGAAAAAGGCCATGAGGTTGCCTTCGAGCAGTTCGAGCTCCCGACGGGCAAGGCGGAAAAGGCTCCGGTTCACAGGGCTGCAATGCCTGCGCTGCACTGTGAAAAGTGCAAAGATGAAATCATCATAACCGGCTCGGATTTCAGGTATGTATATAACATGCTTTACGGAGCATTTACCGGAATAGAATACAACGGAGCGGAAATGCTCTGCTCAAGGCCGAAGTTCAATCTGTGGAGGGCTCCTACGGACAACGACAGGTACGTCAGACAGCTGTGGGAGGCGGAGGGATACGACCGTCTTGATACCCATGTCTACGGCTCTGCCATCGTCGAGGAGGATGAAAAGCATATCGCCGTAAGCACAGAATTCTCGCTGGGAGGATATATAAAACAGCCCGTAATACGCGCAACGGCCCTGTGGACCGTCTATGGCAGCGGCGACATCGTAATGGATGTGCAGGCAAAGGTCAGGAAGGACGCGCCGCATCTTCCGAGGTTCGGACTTCAGCTGTGCATGCCGGAAGGCGCGGAATTTGCGGATTTCTATGGATATGGGCCGCACGAAAGCTATATCGACAAAAGGCGGAGCACGCGCAAAGGCAGATTCAAGTCTACGGTCGATGCGATGCATGAAAATTACCTCATGCCCCAGGAAAACGGAAGCCATTACTCCACGGAATGGGCGTGCGTCACGGATGAACGCGGCATGGGGCTCCTGTTCGCAGGCATGGACGACTTTTCGTTCAACGCATCCCATTTTACCCCCGAAGACATTGCAATGGCCGCCCATCCGCATGAACTGGTGCGCAGGGGAGAAACTATAGTAAATATAGATTACAAAATGGGCGGCATAGGCTCCAACAGCTGCGGCCCCGAGCTTTTGCCGCAGTACCGCATCTCGGAGTCCGAAATCCGTTTCAGGCTGAGGATCAAGCCTGTATCGAAGGAGGATCACGACCTGACGGAAACCATAAATGCCATGATTATCTGACCTTTCGGGGGTTTTCAGCCGCGTTGCGTTCTGGTAGAATGATTATGGAGCGTTTGGTTGCAGGTATGATATTTTATGTTTACTAAGCCGTGACGGCTGGTATTGGAGGCAGGCATTTGAAAAAGTCATTCAAAGCGGCAGGCTTATTGATTACATTGATCATATTGCTTATTACGATACCGGCCGGCTGTGCACCTTCGGGAACCGGTCAGCCGGCTGAGCCGACCGGTGCGCCGGGCCGGACGGCCGCGGAACTGGAGGAAGCCGAGCTTTCAATGTATCTTCTGGGCGATCCGGCCAGGGATGAGGACCTCATGCTCGCCGAGCTCAACGGGCTCATGTCGGAGGAGCTGAACGCCACGCTGAAAATCGGCTGGATCTCCTGGGGGGAATACCAGAATAAGTACCAGCTTGTACTGGCGTCAGGCGAGCCCATTGATCTGATCTATACCTCAAGCTGGACGTTTTTTGCATCCTCCGTCGCAAAGGGCGGCTTCCTGCCGCTGGACGATCTGCTTGCGAAGTATGCTCCGAAGACCTGGGAGGGCTACAGGGAAAATGTCTGGGAGGACGCCAGGGTCAACGGGAAAATATATGCGGTGCCCCAGGATTACGATGAGATGGGGCCGTGGGGCTATGTGGTAAGAGGGGATATGATGGACAAATACAATGTCCCCGAAATAAAAACGCTGGAGGATTTTGAGGTATATCTGGACGCCGTCGGAAAGGATGAAAGCGGCATCATTCCGTACAACGCCGGTTCGTTTGACATGACCGTACTGCCCATATTTGTGGGCAGACATATCTGCAATTCCACCCATGTGAGCCTCGATACGGCAGGAGTCTGGAGCGAGAATACCAATAACCGCGGCGAGACCTATATACTGGCTGACGACCCGCGTTACGAGCAATTTTTGAAATTGATGCGGACCTGGTACGAAAAAGGCTACTGGCCGGAAAGCGTCCTTCAGAACAAGGTCAACGCGTTTGATTCCTTTGTCGCGGGCAACTCGGCCTCTTGTATAGCAAACACGGGAGACGCGAACAACATATACGCCAAGGTGAGCGAAACCCATCCCGAATGGGATGTGAGATACTTTGAAGCCTACCCGCAGTATCCCAAGGAGGTCAATATCTATATAAACAACGCAATGGCGATCCCGTTTTCGGCAAAGAACCCCGAACGGGCGATGATACTTTTGGAAAAGTTCCACCAGGATGAGCGGTATTATGACCTGATTCATTTCGCGATAAAAGGGAGAAACTATGAAATAGACGCCGACGGAAAGGTCACGCTGCCAAGCGGCGTGAGCGCCGCGGATAACGGTTATCTGGCGAATGCGCCGGGCTCGTGGGGCTTAAACGACAGAAAGTTCTTCAGGCCTTCGGCGAAGAATTCGCCCGAAATAGACGCCGCGGTGGAGGACATGATCAAAAAGGCGGTCAAAAATCCGCTGCGCGGCTTTATTTTCCGTACGGATGCCGTGAATTCCGAGGTTGCTGAGTGCCAGGAGCTGGAGGCGCAATATGTGCAGCCGCTCACATGGGGTCTGGTAGACCCCGGCAAGGTCCTGCCGGAGTTCAGAAAGAAGCTGCACGAGGCGGGAATAGACAAAATAAAGGCCGAGGCCGATAAACAGATAGCCGAATTCTTAAAGAGCAAAAAGCAATAGTTTCCGAGTCGCCGCAGTGATGCCGCAGAATGGCCGTGGGAGGTATTGGGATGATAAAGCTTCTTATAGTGGACGATGAAAAAAGAACGAGGGGCGGTCTGGTAAAATGTATTCCGTGGGAGGCGATGGGGATCGACGTCATCGAAGAGGCCGAGGACGGGGTCATTGCGCTGGAGGTAGCATCCCGCCTGCAGCCCGACATCGTTTTGTGCGACATAAGGATGCCGCGGATGAACGGCATTGAATTTGCGACCCTTCTGCGGGAGAAGCTGGAGGAGTGCAAAATCATATTTATCAGCGGCTATTCGGACAAGGAATACCTCAAGTCGGCAATCAAGCTCAAAGCCGTCAGCTATCTGGAAAAGCCCATCAACATAGGCGAATTGAAATCCGTCATGCAGAATACGATAGCGACGGTACTGGAGGAAAGAGAAAAAAAAAAGAGACCTATAAGTCCAGGGAAATTATTGAAAAGAGCGGCTCCATCATCCTTCAGCACATTTCGGTATTCCTCACGGCAGGCAATATAAAGGCTGATGAGATAAGGGAGAAGCTGGCGCTTGTGGATTCGGGCTTCAATATCGACGGTCAGTTTATAACCGTGGCCTTCGGCTTCGGATTCACCGGGGAGACCTCAGCGGATTATAAACGGAATTTGCTGAACCGGGCGCTCGGGCTTGTTGAAGCAATGTTTGCTTCAGAGGCTTTAAAGGGCATTTCAGGCATCAAGGACGACACGCATATCCTATCGCACCTCATGGTAAATAACAGCATAAGCGACCTTTTCATCAAGGCGGCCGTATTGAAAGTGAGCAGCGGCGTCTGCGGGCTGCTTTCCCGGAGCCGCGGCGAAAAGCTGACCGTCGGCATGGGAAGACGCGTACAGGGCGCGCTCAATGTCGTCAACTCCTACCAGGAAGCCATCATCGCCCTGCAGCAGTTCTTTTTCTCGGATACGGAGGAAACGTTGATTTACTATAGCAAATCAAACGACGCTCCTTATGTGTTCAATGCCGATACGGAAAGGCTGTTTTCCGGCTATCTCAAGACGGAGGACAGGGAGCGGGCTGTCGCGCTGATTAAGGAGCTTTCGGAGGATATACGCAGGCATAAAAATACGCTCCCCGGCTACGTGAAAAACATTTTTTACAATCTGCTTCTGGTGCTGTACGGATATTCGGAGGAGCGGGGGATTGCGGCGTTTGACGGCATCGATGAAAGGGAGGCTTTATTGGAGGCGTCCGTGCGTTTCGACACTCTGAACGAGCTGAGAGATTTTACTATAGAAAAACTGGAGGCCCTGTTTCATAATATTAATATAAAAAACGATACGAACAAGGTAGTTTATAATATAATGAAATATGTCCAGAAGAATTATGCCGACAGCGGTCTGTCCATCCGGGGCATCTCGAGGCATTTATACCTGACCGATACTTATATTTGCATGCTGTTCAAGAATACGACGGGAAAAACGATTAACGAATATATCACGGAGACCAGGCTTGAAAGGGCAAAGGAGCTTCTGAAATCAAACGACATCCCGATTTCGGATATTGCCGGCCTGGTGGGCTACGGCAACCCGAAATATTTTTCCGCCGTATTTAAAAAGCTGACCGATCTTACTCCGTCGGAATACAGAGAAAGGCACTAGGACCATGCTTAAAAAGATACGTCAGAACTTTTCCCATTTTATGAACAATATAGGCATGATGAAAAAGCTGATGTTTTCGTATTTCGTGCTGATCATCCTCTCCCTTGGCCTGTTTTCATTTGTCATTTACTACAAGGTTTCCGAAAACATGAAGCAGCAGATCATATTCTCCGCATCCCAGTCCATGAAGCAGACGGCGCTGTTTCTCCAGGACAAGCTGGAACGGGCCGTTACGATCACCGACACCATCTTTTTCAATATCGATATACAGAGCATCCTTTCGCGCAAGCAGCCTTCATACCTGACGGACATAAACCTTCAAAACAGCGATTACGTCAAAATGATAAACATTCTGTCCAGCTTCCAGAAGGACAGGTACTTTTTCAAGGCGCGGCTGTATGTCAGCGACGGCTTCATATACTCCAACGAAAACGTCAATATATTCAATTTGAAGGATATCATGGACACGGCGTGGTACAGGAAGCTCATCCAGAGCAGGGAAAAGGTTTTATGGTGCCCTCCCCAGGATTACCGGAACCCGGGCGACAGCCAGCGCAGCTTCAAGGTTGTTTCCGTGGTGAGAAAGATAAGGAACATGGATAATCTGAATGATTTTATCGGCGTCGTGCAGGTCGACATCCTGGAGGACGATATCAGGGGACTTATCGGCAACGCGTGCATTTCGGAGAACGGGATAGCCTATATCATCAATGGGGACGGAGAGCTGATAACGGCCAACAACGATGACGGAATGAAAGCCCTCAGCCTGGAAAAGCTCAATTCGGACATCCTGAATGAAAGCCTGCCGCAGGAAACCCCGGTATCCATCAATAAGCAGAGCTTTATCGTCAACAGCATGAAGGTGAGCGATACGGACTGGACCCTTATCTCCCTCAACCCATACGAGGAGGTCATTTCGACCGATTCGCAGCTGAAAAGGTACATGCTTATAGTGCTTGGGGGCATCATAGGGCTTGCCTATATCTTTGCGTATCTTATTTCAAGGTCCAGTACGAAAAGGATCGGCATGCTGGTAAAATCAATGGACAAGCTCGAGCAGGGCAATTTTGAGATAAAAATGCCGATCCACGGGAGGGACGAGGTAGGCATGCTGATGGATAAGTTCTCATACATGGCCAAGAGCATGGAGGCCATGGTGGAGGAACGCTTCCAGATGGGCCAGAAAATCAAGAGCGCCGAGCTTAAGGCCCTGCAGTCCCAGATAAATCCGCACTTTTTGTATAATACCCTGGACATGATCAACTGGTCGGCTGTGATCAACAATATCCCCGACATCGAGCTGATCGTGCAGAACCTCGCCAAGTTCTACAAGCTGAGTCTCAGCAAGGGGCATGACGTTATCCCGATAGCCGATGAGATCGAGCATGTGAAGGCATATGTCGAAATCCAGAACCAGAGGTTCGAGGACCGGATCAGTTTCGAGCTGGCCATAGATAATGAGGTTTACTGCTATGGCATACTGAAAATAATACTGCAGCCCATCGTAGAAAACGCGATTTTCCACGGCATCATGGAAAAAGAGAGCAAGACTGGAATCGTAAGGATCACCGGCAGGCTCGAGCAGACGGATATTATCTTTCTCATCGAGGACGACGGCGTCGGGATCAGTGAGGACAAAATACAGTCCCAGGCCCTGCTGCTCAGCGAGGTCTCTTCCCATACCAGCGGCTACGGAATGAAAAACATCAACGACCGCATAAAGCTGTATTACGGCGAGCAATACGGCCTGAAATACACCAGCGAGCCCGGAAAAGGCACGCGCGTGGAGGTCAGGGTCTCCACGATAAAACTGTGAGCACCCCTACGGGCGGTGCGACAGGCGGGGACGGTTCTCGTTTTGTCGCAGTTATGCGACAGACGGTTCTCGTTGTGCCGGTATGTGGTAAAGTTCCCAAAGAAAAATCAGTGAAACAGCCTTTAATTTAAAAGAAGACGGTGAAATCCTTATCAAAGATTGAATAAGTAAAATTCACCTGATATACTTATATTTGGTGCATGATGAGAACTAAAATTTCTCGTGAACGCTGTCAAATACAAGAATCAGGGGGAATAATATGTTTGTAACGCATATTTATTTTAACGGTAACTGCAAAGAAGCAATCCAGCTATATGTAAAAGCGTTTGGCGCTACAGTTAAAATAATTATACAAAACCCTGAAAAGGACAATCTCGTTGAGCACGCTGAAATTTATATACATAATCAATTGCTTATGCTGAACGATTTTGGCAACAATGACGGTTATTCCAGGTCGGGAGGGTATCAGCTCACCGTAAGCTTTGAAAATGAAGAGGCCCTGAAACAAGCTTACTCGATTTTAGAAGACGGCAGTACGGCGATCTCACCGATGCAGGCAGCGGATTACAGTCCCTGCATCGTCCGGTTTACTGATAAATATGATATCCGGTGGGCGTTCTGGGTACACAGCGAAACGGATTGAGCGATCAAACGGAGCGGATAATAATAGCTTTAGGACAGAAATACGATATTTTCGTAAACTAAGGCGCCCAACCGCCTGCTATGCTGTTCGGGTCAAAATGCGGTAGGTCATTCATACAAATCCGAAAGATCACCGCCCAACGCCTTATAAGCATCAAGTACATTCTGCAAAGCCTGCTTTTCTTGTTTGGTAAGGGTTTTGTCGAAAATGTGCTGCTTACCCTGATACCTTACTATAGTCTTCTGTGAGGAAATAATGGTTTTAATCATATGGTATTGATCATAGCTCTCTATTGGTATGTCCAAATATTCATAAACGCCGCCATTCACAGCATCACGTTTTACTTTATCAGTGTCAGTTGCATAAATTGAAAATGTTTTGTCATCCGCCTTTAAAATGTATTCATAGATAAAAAGCCAATCATCCCCGGCATACTGGAGTTTTAAACGCAGCGAGGGAAGCATATCCTTTTGGGTACCAATGTAGAGATAAAAGCCGTTATTGTTAACGTATTTCGGAGACGTTTTATCATAATACCATGTAATATCCTGGACCTCATCGATTTCCTTCCTCATTTTATTTGTCGCGCTCGCAATTCTCTTTTGAAGGTCTTCCTGCTCCTTCTTTACAGCTGTATCGATTTGCGCCTGCAGCTGCTTGGCCTGTTCGGCTTCTCCGGTATCGGAATGCTTTGACAATAAAGTGTTTATCGTGTTTTTAGCCAGATCATATTTTTTTTCGGTAAAATATGTTTGAGCCTGCTTTAGCAATTTATCGGGCGCAAATCTCAAATCCTCGATATCAGACTTTAAAGAATCGTTTTCCTTTTTCAGATTTGACAGGTCCTTTTCTAATGAAGATATCTTGGCCTTTAAAGCTTCATTCTCGTTTTGAAGTTCTCTGAAAGCCGTTTGATCCGACGTACATCCGGACAAAAGCATCACGATGATAAAAAAACTAAGGAAAATGATTTTGCTCTTCAATCTGATTCCCCTTTACATGTCTTTCACGCTTCTGCCCGTATTATTTCGACAGATATCTGGTAAATCCTGCATATAATCAAAATTTTTTAATATACATTATATTATCGTATACTTTATGCCCAACCCAGCCATTTGTGTTCAAAAGTGCAGTGGCGGAGTCGGAGCGGCCAATTCAGTCTCCGATAGGAAGGTTTGGCCATTTCAACCAAGGTTTTTTAGAATATCATGGTAACGCATAGTTGCCAGGTCGCTTGGTTCTCCCTTTTTGCAGAAGGAAAGCCCTGCTAAATTGCGGTTAAGCCGCTCCACTATAATCCTGCCGTCCACCATTTTGGATTCCAGGATCTCAAGAGCATCCAGAAACCTCTTATCCCTTTTTGCACTGTTGTAAAAGGATAGAACGTATACATAAACGAAAAGGTTATAATTGGCAAAGGGGTATTCAACCTGCATGAACAAGGTACCTATTCCATAATGACAGGGGCCGAGGGGCATACGGGTTGTCCAATGCTTAAGCAGAAATTCAACAGCTCTGTCAAGGGCTTGCTCTTTATTGAGCAAATTTGTAAACCGAAAAGCGTTCAGGGCCGTCAACGTTGGGCCGGGATTAGAAAACTCCGTTTCCGGGCCTCGACCAAAGCTGAATTTATTACAACGCCAGCCGCCGTCCCGGTGCTGTATTTCCAAAAGATGCTCAAAGCTTTTTTGAAGCCTTGAGTCGGAAGCATAGCCTAAATGGCAAAGGACATTGGCGGCGTTAATGGTATTGCAGGGATATATCGCGCCCTCCGGAGAAAGCTTAAACCGCCCGTCCTCCCTCCATGCATCCAAAAACAGATCGGCAAGCTTCATCAATATCGGGTCGGAAGGCTC
>JAEZJL010000108.1 GCA_023415815.1 Bacillota bacterium
AAAATGCCAATTATTATTATTTAGAGGAGAATCCTACAGCAATATTGCTTCCGCCAGATCCTAAAAGCTATTCCAATAATGCAATGTACGAATTGAATGTTGGCGCTGTCTTGATGGATTTGTACGATTCATGCAACGAAGGCACTGATACTGTTACAAAAGGCTTTAACAGTGTTGACAAATTGGTATTATCCCAAAACAATAGTATATATGATTTTTATGACAATTGGATTATCAGTGAGTATGCTGATGGAATTAAGGAGCAGACATGGAATGTGTTTGATAACAGGTATGTTGCTCATGACATGAACATTCCTTTTTCAGCTGTTCTAAATACTTCAGAAAGCGATTACAGCTATTCCGGCTCCAGTTCATATGATGATATTGCAATAAAAAAATATGAATGGGTCATCGACCGGTGGGATATAATTGACGTAGGATATGGTCAACCTGGTGCAATCTCATTTGATCCAGATATACTAGGGCTGTCGTCAGGTTGGCATACATTAAGCTTGTTTTGTTATGATCCGGAAGGAATGAAACCATCTACCGAGCGGGTAAGATTTGATGATTTCGGGGTATTTGATTACAGTTTTTATGTAGAATATTTAAGCTTAACCCCGACTTCAAGCCAGAGCTTAATCAATTCAGAAAATTTGATTAAAGCTTTTTTTGAACCACTTTTAGAATCACTTTCAGGTTCAGAAGAAAATAGTGAAGATTCTGTAACAAAAGAGGTCATAGAGAAAGATACAAATATTCAGGTAATAAATCATAGAAATATAAACTCTCACCTTAATAATTTAATGAAGAGCATACCAGATACTGAGTTGACTTTGTTGAGTAAGAAAGATATATTGGAATACCAAAAGTCGAAAGTTTATAATATTGATGTAATTGAAGAATCAGACCTAAATATCTATTTACATGTAGTTGGTCCGTTCGATAGACTGACTGTTATGAATCCTGAAGGAGTAGTAGTAAAAACACTTGAAAATGTATATCCGCATAAAGCAATCAGCATCGAGAATGCCGTTATAGGTAAATGGACTATTGAGGTTGAACCATCAAGGCTGCTGACTGAAAAGGATGAGGGAATACCTTTAGCGATTGCTGTTACTGCAATGCCTACATCAATACTGCTAAACATACCAGAAGCTGCAAATTCCAATATCCTTACAATAGAAGGAGATATCAATGATGAAGAAACAATACAGATTAGGATAAATAATGAGGAATACATAATTACAGGTGTTAATAAGAGGTTCAAAAAGCAAATCATTCTAAAAGAAGGCATTAATGAAATCAACAGTGTAAAAAGCACGGGAAACTCAAAATCCAGGATGACGAAGCAATATATTATGGTTGACACATTACCGCCTGAAATTAAAATATTTGACATGGTCAATGAACGCGCCAGCACAAACAAACAGTGGTATACAATTGATGGAGTTGTCAGTGACGATGCAAAAATGGTAACTGTAAACGGTAAAGAGGTTTGCTTAGGCGAAAGAATAAAAGGTTTTGTGACAAATGTTGAATTGAAAGAAGGGGTGAATTCGTTTGTAATACAAGCTATTGATCATATGGGCAATATCAGTGTAAAAGAGGTAATTATTGTAAAAGAGTAGATGGCCGGAGGTATTATTGTGAAGAAATTTAAGTGGTTTGCCGTATTAGTTGCATGTATTCTTTTTATTATTGCAGGATTTCTGATTTATGAATATGGTACCGTTTGTGATCTAAACAGGCATATTGATGTTTCGGGGGTTAAGTTTTTAATGGAAGATAACAAAGTAGAAGAAACACTAAATAGTATTGGTAAGCCAACAAAAGGATTTGGTATTTCTGGCTATTTTTTTGAAAAGGAACAGCTTGAAGTCGAATTTATATATCATGGTCTGTTTGCCCATAAAGCAACGGCAATAACATCTTCGAATCCAGCACACAATATTTATGGCATACATATTGGAGACTCATACAAGTCTGCAGTTTATAAATTGAATATCAATGGATTTCGGACGGAGTCTTATGGTTCTGATCGGTTTATAAAAAAATTTATATGTGTTACGCTTAACCCGGTTATTAATGACACAAACATCCGTAAAGTAAGAGTTGAAATAAACAGCTGGACGCCTTTTAAAGTAATATATTAAAGCCTCAAGACAGGTTGAACGGCAGTATATCGTTTTTGCAGCAATAAACGCAGTTTTTTCTACCACGACGGGAGAGACGAGTTTATTAAATTAGTGGACACTTATCCCTGGGAATTATGTCTGTTGCAGTATAAGTGGTGGATATTCAAGCTTGCTTTTCCTGTTACAATGACGAGATAGAGGGCAAGTTCGACGCTTTCAGAATACATCATGCAGAACTGTTCAGTATTTGATGAAGAGATTCATGCGATTTGAGAGTTGACGGAGACTGACGCGTTATCGGCTCTTATATCCGAAATAATCCGTCAGAGTTTATACAATTTGAGGATTGAATGGAGTACGCGCATATTGATAGACGGATATGACACTTTTGCAGAATTATAGTCGTAGTGCAATGGCAAAGGCAGACAGCCAAATCCACTGTCTGCCTTCGGTTCAAATCATGTCCCTGTGGGAACGCGCCTAATGATATCTTTTACTTTTTCATCCATTCCCTTGTCAGGCGCAGCCCTTATTTGATGCCGAATTCCTTTTTCACGGCCTGCAGGGCTTTGTCCACGTCCTTTTCATAAATGAGGTAGGAGATGTCGACCTCCGAGGTTGTCACCATCTTTATTTCCACGCCCTCGTCCGCAAGGATGGTAAACAGCCTGGCGGCCACGCCGGGGATATTCCGCATACCCTCGCCGTATACCTGGAGCTTGGTGTTGTCGGCGTCTATTTCTATCTGCAGGTCCTTTACGACCTTTTTATAGCCGTTCAGTGCGCTGAGCGCGGTGACAAGGTCGTCGGCGGGAAGGCTGAAGGAAATGCTCATGGTTCCCCTGAAGGGCGGGGCCTGGCTGATCATGTCGATGTTTATGTTCTTCTGGGCGATGGTGTTGAATATGTCCGATATAAGCCTGGTATTGTTGGGGAGCTTATCAACTGTGACAAGAGCGACATTGTACGTTATGTTCAGTTTTGTTACCGGGTTTTCCAACATCGTATCCACCTCCGAATTTTGATATTTGCCTGTAACGGATATTATTCCCCGCCGATAAGGTCGTTCATGCTGTAAAGACCGGGCGACTTGTTGTACAAAAACTTAGCCGCGCGCAGGGCGCCTGTTCCGAAGATGTCCTTGGACATCGCCGAATGGTTTATTTCGATGATTTCATCGTTGCCGGCGAATATGACGGAATGCTCGCCGACGATGGTGCCGCCCCGGACGGCGTGTATCCCTATCTCCGTCCGGCTCCTCTTCTTCCTGCGGGAATGCCTGTCGTAGATGTAATCCTGCTTCTGCTCAAGAACGGAGTTTATTGAATCCGCGATTGCCAGCGCCGTCCCGCTGGGGGCGTCCAGCTTCTGATTGTGGTGCTTTTCGATTATTTCTATGTCGAAGTTTGGTTCCAGCAGCCTGGCAGCTTTTTTAACAAGGTCGATGATCAGGTTTACTCCCAGGGACATGTTGGCAGAGGAAAAGACCGGTATTTTAAGGGAAGCCTGCTCAACCAGCTTTTTCTGAGCCTGGGATAAACCTGTGGTGGCCACGATGACCGGAAGCTTCCTGGCGGCTGCGAAGTTCAGCAGCCCTTCAAGAGCGTCGGGATTTGAGAAATCGATGATCACGTCGATTTTGACGTTGCAGCTCTCCAGCCTGTTGAAAACGGGATAGCTGTTTTTTCCGCTATCGAAGACGTCGTAACCGGCGGCGATTTTCAGATCCTCATACTGCCCGGCAAGCCTGGTGATTACCTGTCCCATCTTGCCGTTGCAGCCGCTCATTAATATGTTTATCATTCCGACACCTACTTCTTGATATTTTGTATTTTAAGGTATAAGCCCGTATTCCCTCAGTGCATTTTTAAGTATATCCAGATTTTTTTCGCTCATATCAACCAGAGGCATTCTGCAAGCGCCGACGTTCATGCCCATAAGGTTCATGGCTGCCTTGACCGGTACGGGGCTCACGTCGCAGAAAAGCGCCTTGATGAGGTTCAGCGTGGCAAGCTGCAGCTTTCTGCCGCCTTCGGTATTGCCTGCAAGATACCTTGCGACCATGTCGTGCGTATCTTCCGGGATGATGTTTGCCATCACCGAAATGACGCCCTTGCCGCCAAGGGAGAGCATCGGCACGACCACTCCGTCGTCTCCGGAGTATACGGTGAAATCCTCGCCGCAGAGATTTAGGATGTCTCCGACCTGGTTCAGGTTGCATTCCTTGATGCCGACGATGTTTTCGATTTCCGACAGCTGCTTGACGGTCTCGGCATTGATGTTCAGGTTTGTCCTGGAGGGCACGTTATACAGCACCACAGGGATCGATATGCTGTTGGCGACAGCCTTAAAATGCTCGTACAGCCCCCTCTGAGAGGTTTTATTGTAGTAGGGGGTCACGCTGAGAATCGCATCGGCGCCGACCTCTTCGGCGCATTTGCTCAGATGTATCGCATGCCTGGTGTCGTTGCTGCCCGCCCCTGCGATAACCGGTATCCTTCCGCCGACCTTTTTAACCGCAAATTCTATTACGGCGATGTGCTCCTGGTCGGGCATCGTGGAGGCTTCGCCGGTCGTGCCGCATATGACGAGGCAATCGGTCCGGTTATTTATCTGAAATTCGATGAGCTCGCCCAGCTTGCCGAAGTCCACCCCGTCGTCTGTAAAGGGGGTTATGATAGCGACTCCCGAGCCTGTAAAAATAAGCTTCTTCATAGTTAATACGTCCTCCCGCTTTCTAAATGTAGCCCTCTGCCTTGAGGAGCTCGGCCATGAGCACTCCGCCGCCGGCCGCACCCCTTATGGTATTGTGTGAAAGGCAGGTGAATTTGTAATCAAAAAGCAAATCCTCACGAAGCCTTCCGATTGAAATACCCATACCGTTTTCGAGGTTTCTTTCAAGCTTTGTCTGCGGCCTGTCCGGCTGTTCGAAATAGGTGAGGAACTGATCGGGCGCGCTCGGAAGCTTCAGCTCCTGGGGCTTGCCCCTGAATTCCTTCCAGCAGCTCAGTATCTCGTCCTTCGAGGGCTTGTTTTTGAAGGATACGAATACGGCCGCCATGTGCCCGTCGGTGACAGGCACCCTGTAGCACTGGGCCGAAACCAGCGGGCCGTTTGCCTTGACGATTTTGTCGCCCTCGATTTTTCCCCATATTTTAAGCGGCTCGGCTTCGCTTTTTTCTTCCTCGCCTCCGATATAGGGAATGACGTTGTCCAGCATGTCGGGCCAGTCGGCGAAAACCTTTCCCGCGCCCGATATTGCCTGATAGGTGCAGGCCAGCGCCTTTTGCGGCTCAAAGCACATGAGTGCGGAGATAGGGGGGACGTAGCTCTGCAGCGAGCAGTTGGATTTTACCGCTATGAAGCCCCTTTTCGTACCCAGGCGTTTCCTTTGCTTCTCAATGATTGCCGTGTGCTCCGGGTTTATTTCCGGTATTATCATCGGTACGTCGTCCGTCCACCTGTGCGCGGAATTGTTCGATACCACAGGTATCTCGGCCCTTGCGTACTTTTCCTCAAGCTCCCTGATCTCATCCTTTTTCATATCCACCGCGCAGAAAACCATGTCAACCTCGTCGGCGATCCTGGTTATTGCCATGGCGTTATTCACGATGATGTTTTTTACTTTTTCAGGCATCGGGACATCCAGCTTCCAACGCCCCTCAACCGCTTTTTCATAGGGCAGGCCGGCCGACCTTTCGCTTGCCGCGATGGATACGACTTCAAACCACGGATGATTTTCGAGCAGCGTTAAAAACCTCTGCCCGACCATTCCGGTACCGCCGAGAACTCCAACCCTTAGCTTCTTTTCCATGTAAATTCCCTCCACGATATTTGTAGTATTGATCATGCCTTAAATATGGAAAAACAAAATAAAACTGCCGGCGGTTGCCAACAGTTCACATACATCTATACCTAAAAGCCGGTTATCAAACGACTTTATGAACTGATAGCTCTCCACCAAACGATTTTGATGACAGTTGCAAAACTTTTTATTCTGCAACCAGGACCCGGGCCGGCAGGAAACCGAATCCTTCGGCATTTTTCCCTTTCGGGCCGCATCGCCGGACCCTGCGGTCCTCAACGGTTCTACTCTTGAAAAATGCACCTCTATCCTTGCCATATTCAGTTTTAGCTACCGGTTTCAAATTTATATTATAATAACACCGCCGTAAACACTTGTCAAATATTTTATGCCATAGAATAACATGAAGCGTATACCGATACCGTTTCATTACAATTTATGCAGCCGGAAGCCCTGAAATGCTTGTGCAAATTAATATTACAATTTGGTTAAAATTACACTTTTGCGCCTCAATCATGCCGATATAGAAGGAGGATGAGTCTTTTATGTCGAATTAAAACATGGAGCATGTAAAAACCGACCAATTTTATTTTTACTTATGAGAAGGTGCTTATATAAATGAAAAAACATGTCAAATATACTGCCGTAATCATCGCCGCGGCAATCATTTTTTTACTTGCCGCCCCGTTTTCAAACGCCCAATACCAGATGCCGGATGTAATCAAGGTAGGCCTGTACTTCAAGGACACGTCGGCGCATACAAATACGGCGCTGGCTTCTTTCAATGTCAGCGCGGCATCAGGCCTTCAGATAGGCTTTTTTATGGACAATGCCTTTACGGAGCTTTACAATGAGCCGACCTCCTCTCTGCTGACGGTACGCAAGGATGCATGGTTTACGAATACAAACGGCGTTCTCAAGGAATTCACCCCGGCCGGAGGGAGCACTCCGGCGGGTGAAAATTTCGGACCTTATCATATTAAGATAGGCGGGGACTGCCCCGACCTGCAAGCCGTAAACGCGCAGGTACAGGCACTCGGGCAGCAGGGCATAAAGGCTTATCCCGCTTATGCGGACGCCTGGCAGGTCTGGACGGGAGCTTATACCGACGAAGCATCGGCGGCTGGTGACATCGCCAATTTTACCTCTCTCCTCGGAGGAGTACAGTGCGCGCTGGTTCAGCCTTCACCGAACGGTATTGCGGTCACGGACGCGTCCAACAATGTATTATGCATCTTCGGCAGCAGCACGGCGCTTTTCCGGGTTCAGCCCGGACAGGAGAACAACCCCCGCGTATTTACGATAAACAAGGTGCCGTACAGGGGTTCCCTTGAGGTAACCCGGCTTCAGACCAGCGATATGACCGTGGTCAACGTATTGGCCATGAGAGAATACCTTTACGGCAATGTACCCCCGGAGATAGGCGGCAGCGCTCCTTTGGAAGCGGTAAAGGCGCAGGCGCTTGTCTCAAAAATGTATGCCGTCAACAATCTCGGCAAACACAAGAAAACCGGCTTCGATCTGACTGCAAGCGTAAGCGACCAGGTCTACAAAGGCTATTCCAGCGAGCGTCCCGGCTACAACTCCTCGATCGACGAGGTCGCGGACAAGCTCATCACATATAACGGGGAAATTGCAGATGAGATTTTCTATTTCTCTTCAAGCGGGGGGCGCACCGAGGATGTCAAAAACGTCTGGGGCAGCTCATACCCTTACCTTGTCAGCGTAGAGGACAAATATGAACGCATCTATTCCTGGACGAAGACCCTCAGAGCCTCCGACGTAAAGGCCAGGATACCCAATATAGGCAATATACTCGGCATGGACATAACCAGGATCGCCGAAAGCGGCAGAGTGACGCAGCTTGCGGTAAGGGGTGACCGCGGGGGTGATCCGAAAAGGCTGGAGCTCGAAGACTGCCGGACGGTTCTTGGTCTCGACAGCCAGCTTTATACCTTTACCACCGATGCAGACGTATATGTTTCACCGGTGGCTTCAGCGCCGGCAAAAACACAGCTGGGAGGCAAAACGGTCCTCTCCGCGGCGGGCACAAAGAAGCTGGGCGCGGGGAACAACAAGGTCACGGTGCTCGGAGCCGGAGATCAGAAAAAGACCGTGGCCCTCGTACCCGAAACCTATACCTTCTCGGGCAAAGGCTGGGGGCATGCCGTCGGGATGAGCCAGGAGGGCGCGATAGGAATGGGCAAGGCCGGCATCAAATACGATGAGATCGTCACCCATTATTTCACCGGGACCAAAGTCGTGCAATAAAAATGCGATATAAAACAATACCCTATTGTAAAAAAGCTTTCGATAGGGTATTATTTTTTCCGTGATGGACAAAACTGTCATCAAAGAATATTTTCAGAGGTTTTATGAAACTTAGTGACTTTACATACGAGCTCCCGCAGGAGCTTATAGCGCAGGAGCCGCTGAAGGAGAGGGACGGCTCGAGGCTGCTTGTGCTCGGGCGTGAAACGGGAGAGATCAGGCACGGCACCTTCAGGGACATACCGGAGTATCTCAGCAGCGGCGACTGCCTGGTGCTTAACGACACAAGGGTCATCCCCGCCAGATTGCTGGGAAAGCGGGAGGACACCGGCGGAAGGATAGAATTTGTCCTCCTGAAAAAGCTTGAGGCCGACATCTGGGAGGTCATATTGAAGCCCGGAAAGAGGGCAAAGCCGGGAGCCAGATTTGTCTTCGGGGACGGCTTGCTCAAGGCCGAAATACTTGAGCTTGCCGAGGAAGGCAACAGGTTGGTCAGATTCGAGTATGACGGCATTTTCGAGCAGATACTGGACAGGGTGGGAATCATGCCGCTCCCGCCGTATATAACGAAAACGCTTGAGGATTCGGAGCGCTACCAGACGGTTTACTCAAAATACAAGGGCTCTGCGGCGGCTCCGACGGCAGGTCTGCATTTTACCGGAAAAATGCTGAAGGAGCTGGAGGATAAAGGGGTTCGCATCGCCTATGTCACTTTGCATGTGGGCCTTGGGACCTTCAGACCCGTCAAGGTGGAAAACGTCGAGAGTCATAAAATGCATTCGGAGTACTATATTATTCCCGACAAAGCGGCGGGCCTGATAAACGAGGCGCGGAAATCCGGCGGAAGGATTGTCGCCGTGGGGACCACCAGCTGCAGAGTGCTTGAGACCGCGGCGGACGGCAATGGGAGAATAGCCCCCGGCGAAGGCTGGACGGACATTTTC
>JAEZJL010000117.1 GCA_023415815.1 Bacillota bacterium
CTGATACTCCTTGCGGTCATACTGCTCGCGGCAGTGCTTGCCGACCTGTCGAGGATTTCGGCGGGCAGGACGCTGACAAAAAGGGCGGTGAACAGCGCAGCAAAATCGGTAATGGCGGAATATAGCAGCAAGCTCGGCAGAGAATACGGACTGTTCGCCCTAGCCGAAGAGGACAGCTCGGCTTTGGCCGGTGAGCTGGAGAGGTATATATCGGAAAACCTGACCATTCCCGAAGAAGACGGTGAAGGCGGGCAAAGGATAGATCTTTTCGGCTTCAGGGTCGAGAAGGTTGAGGTAACTCCGGTTTTCAACCTTGGCGAAAACGCGGTGTTCAGACAGCAGGTTCTGGAATATATGAAATACAGGGCGCCCAAAGAGCTCGTCGAGGGCTTCCTGGACAGGCTTGCCGTATTCAGGGAGACCGGAAGGATGTCTGCGGACTATAAAAAGAAGGTAGGCATAGACAAAATACTGGGAAGAATGGACAAATCCCAACAGAAGCTTAAAAAGAAGGTAGACGGAGAAGGGAGCCCGGGCGGGATATTTGTCAACGGCTTCAACGTAGGCGGAAGCTGGATGGAGGCCTTCAATGGGTTCTCCTCTCTATGCTCCGGCCTGGATTCGTTGAGGGACAGGCTTGACGAGCTGGATGAACGGATAGGGCAGCTGCAATCCTCCGCGGGCGGAGGCGGAGAAGAAGAGGAAGGGCAGGACGGAACAGTGGATCGTTTGATGCGGCTGCTGGAACAGAGGAGCTCGATGGCGGACAGCCTTGACGATATGGAGGAAGCGTTTGAAAGCAGCTGGAACGATATACGGTACGGTCTCACGGGAAATTATGAGGCTCCTAACCGTGAAGCCGCCGCGGAGGTCAATAAAATAGCGGAAGCCGGTAAAGAGGCTTCTGCGGCTCTCGCGGAGCTGGAAGCATTTATGAAGGAGGGCTTCAAGGAAACGGATTCCCTTTCCGGGGATTTTGCCGCCGTTACAGGCGAAGAGATAAAAAGGCTTAAGGAATTGATATTGGACGGGCAGAAGGCCGGCGCCATGCTCTCGGAGCTGGCAGGCAACACGGATATGCTGAAAGCGCTGGCATCCAGGCTGGATGTGATCAAAGGGAGTATCGGCGGAGCTTCGGGGTATACCATACCGGACGGGCTTTCAAACGGTATCGGCAGCCTGCTTGGCAGTTATGCAAACATCAATTATGACTATGAAAAACCGGAAAAGGGGGAAGACTCCTCAGACCCCAGGAAGGGCAAGAAGGAGGAGGCGGAGAGGACGCTCCTTGATAATATGACAGAGGACAGAAATTACCTCACCGAGGGTATAGCGGCGTCGGAGCTGCCTTCCGGCACCAAGCTTCCGAGCGATGATTTCAAGGAAGAGGACGCTCCGTATCTTGGCGAAGCAGGCGGAGGGGGCCCGGAAAACGCTGCAGCCCGTGCAGAAGCCGCATATGAAGGCGATCTGGCTAAGGTGGGGGAAAGCGCGGAGCTGTATGACGAGGAAGGCGCATTCCAGGAAAATGCGCTTGGATTCATCGGTGAGATTGGTAAAATCGCCTCGGAGGACATCAAAAGGCTGAGAGATAATATTTACATAGACGAATATATCATGGGGAGCTTCAAAAACTCCGTGCCCGCGCTTGTCAACGGCTCTGAAACCGTTGAGGACAAGGACTTCCGGGGAAGGCTCAAAAGCGAGCGGGAGACCTTCTACGGGGGAGAGGTCGAGTACATTCTTCACGGGAATCCCTCGGAAAATACCAATAAGCTCATGACCAGGGCTCAGATATTGCTGGTGCGTTTTGGATTGGACACGCTGCATGTTTATACCGACGCAAAAAAGAAACAGGCGGCGACGGGAATAGCGGCCGCAGTAGCGGGCTGGTGGACAGGAAGCGCCGGAATACCCGTCGTCGCTAATCTTATCATGTGCGGCTGGGGAATGGGCGAGGCGGTTCTGGATGTCAAGGAGCTGCTGGAGGGACGGTCTGTACCGGTTTATAAGCTCAGCGGGGATTGGAAGACAGATATAGGCCCGGGTAAAAGCAGCGGACCGAAGACGGATCAGAGACTGTATTTTTCCTACTACGATTATCTGAGGCTTTTCCTGCTTTGTATGAATGAGGATAAAAAGCTTGACAGGACGGAGGACCTTATTCAGATGAATATGGGCAAAAGCAAAGACGGCTTCAGAATGACCGGCTGCAAAACCGCAGTAAGGGTTGAAGTCCTGATTTCAATGAAATACCTGTTTCTGGGCAGGGCCTTTGTACCGGCTTCAATGCGGACGGAGGACGGCCGCCATAAATTCAGCATCCTGCTGTATGAGGGGTATTAGCTTGAAACTTTTGATTTCCCAAAAAGGCTCTGTGACGGTTGAGGCTGCGATTGCGCTGCCCGTTTTCCTCTGCGTCGTATTTTCAATTGTTATGCTCGCACGGGTCGTATATGTCCACGGTATAATCCAGCATGCCCTGTCCGAGACAGCCGATGAAATGGCCTCGGCAGGCTATATTTACCATATAAGCGGAATCCGCGACATTCACGACACTGCCAGGGACGGCATGCAGGAGCGGGCAGGCATTTTCAAGGAACAGCTGGACTCGGTTTTCGATACGCTTGGCAGTCTGGGCGGGAGCACAGCTGCGGAGGAAGGAGCGGGCGACTCTGCGCCTGCCGGTTCCGGAGGCGCAGAAAGTCCTACGGAAGAGCTCAAAAATATTGCGGCATATCTGGCCGATGGGGAGTTCGGCGATATTAAAACCGAGCTTTTTGTCCCTGTCGTAAAGCTGTATATGAAGAAATATCTGAAGCCCGGATCCGGGGATCTGGATGCCGCACTGAGAGCCCTGCACATTTCCGGAGGCTTTGAGGGGCTTGACTTCAACGGCTCGGCCTTTTTCGAGGACCGGAACGAGAATATCGACATCGCAGTGAGGTATACCATTGATTTGCCCGTGCCGATAAAGGTGATACCCAGGCTCGAGCTCGTGCAAAGAGCCGTGGCAAAAGCCTGGCTGGGAGGGGACGAGGCCTCCGGAGTTCTGGAGGATGTAAATACGGCGGAGGATATATGGGCACTTGACAATTTCAAAAGAGGGACAAAATTCAGGACTATGTTCGGCGCAGACCTGCCTTCGAACTTTCCCGTGATTTCAGCCTTTGAGTCCGGCAAGGCAGTAATGATAAAAAGCATGGACCTCACTGCGGCAAGCTACCGGAATCCCGGGACGGTCATGGAAACGATTGATTCCTACATCAGGGAGCTTTCAAGATACCGCGGGCAAGAGGTCCCCTGGGGCAGCAAGAAAATTGTTATAAAAGAAGCCGAGATCAGGCAGAGGGAGCTGCTGCTCGTGATACCGGAGAACGAGCTGTCTGCAGAGGTCGAGCGGCTGCTTGAACAATACCGGCCGCGAGCCGCAGCCTCGGGTGTTTCATTCAGGCTTGAAAGGTACGGGAAAAAGCAGTCGGGGTCTGAAGACGGTTGAGGCGGACACAATTCATCAAGCTTAATTCATAAATATGTTTTTTATAATCCATATCTATTATAATGGTGTGTGTAGGGGTATTCTATATTTTATTAAAGCATTTGAGGTAGATGATGGATAGACATGATATCACCCGGATACTTGAAGAAATCGGTATGCTGCTGGAGCTGAAGGGCGAGAATTTTTTCAAAAGCAAGGCATACTATGACGCCGCCAGGGCGATAGAGCTTATGGAAGAGGACATAGAAACGCTTGTGGCGGAAGGTGGGCTGAGGAAGATCAAGGGCTTCGGGGAAGCTCTGACTGCGAAAATAACAGAGCTTGTTACAAAGGGCAGATTGGAGTACTATGAAAGGCTCAAGGCCTCCATTCCGGAAGGACTTGTCGAAATGCTGAAAATACCGGGGCTCGGTCCCAAAAGGGTCAGGACCGTCCATGACAGCCTCGGCATTTCTACAGTAGAGGAGCTGAAGGACGCATGTCTCAACAACAGGCTTGCGGGACTCGCCGGCTTCGGCGAAAAGACTCAGGTTAAAATCCTTGAAGGCATAGAAAGCCTCGGACGGTATTCGGGACAATACCTTTTTCCCGAGGCCATGGAGCTTGCTTCACGGCTGGTGGAGGCATTGAAGGAAAGCGGCCTTGTAATCAGGTGCAGCGAGGGAGGCAGCCTCCGGAGAAGAAAGGAAACGGTGAAGGATATCGACATACTGGCGAGCAGCGGCGAAAGCGCCCGCGTAATGGATTACTTCACCACTCATCCGCTCGTTTCAGGGATAATTTCAAAGGGCGACACGAAGGCGAGCGTGACGCTTGTAAACGGCATAAACGCCGATCTGCGGGTGGTGGAGGACAGCCAGTATCCCTATGCGCTTCACCATTTCACGGGCAGCAGGGAGCACAATACGGCAATGCGTCATCTGGCCCGCCGGAGTGATCTTAAAATGAACGAATACGGGATTTTCCGCGGCGAAGAAGAGGAACTGGCGGTCTGCCGCTCCGAAGAGGAGATATTCGGGCTGTTCGGAATGCAGTACATACCCCCGGAGCTCAGGGAAAACAACGGAGAACTGGAAGCAGCCATGGACGGCCGGCTGCCGGAGCTGCTGGAGCCCGGCGACGTCAAGGGAGTCATACATATGCATTCTTCATACAGCGATGGCTCCGGTTCACTGGAAGATATGGTAAAGGCCTGCATCAGCAGAGGATACTCCTATATGGGGATCACTGACCACAGCCGTACTGCGGTCTACGCGGGAGGCTTGAAGGAGGACGACATTGTCAGGCAGCACGGGGAAATACGCCTTTTACAGGAGAAGTATCCGGATTTCAGGATATTCAGGGGAATAGAGTTGGAGATTCTTTCCGACGGGAAAATAGATTATGATGAGGAAACGCTTTCGTCATTTGATTTTACAATTGCATCGGTTCATTCGGCGACAGGCTTTGATGAAGCAAGGATGACCGAACGGGTGATAAAGGCGATTCAAAACCGTTACGTCACCATATTGGGACACCCGACAGGAAGGCTTCTCCTGTCCAGGGAAGGCTATAAAATCAACATGGCCGAGGTCATTAACGCTGCGGCGGCGGAAAAGGTGATCATCGAAATAAACGCGAATCCCCACAGGCTGGACCTGGACTGGAGGTTCTGCAAGGCCGCCAGGGACGCCGGCTGCAGATTTGTAATATCACCGGACGCCCACAGCCCGGAGGAGGTCGGGAATATCAAATACGGCGTCAATATCGCGAGAAAAGGGTGGCTCAGGGCAAGCGACGTGGCGAATGCAGGAAACGCCGATGCTTTCGCCGCTTTGATAAAAGAAAGGAAAAGCAAATAACACAATAAATAATACATCCCTTGTTGACCTGTCTACGGGTTTATAGTTTAGAATCAAAGCTGACGTATTCAAGACGACAGGAGAACAGGGATGAAAAAAAGAAAATTTAAGAATCTGGACCTATTGATCACCGGGCAGTTCATATCACAAATCGGAGATAAGTTCTATGCGCTTGCACTTGCGTTCTGGGTTTTGCAGACGACCGGTTCTCCTGAACAGCATGGTAATTTTCTTGACATGCTGGGCTTAAGCCGGGAAGAGATATCGGAAATGCGGAAGCGGTTCAGGCGAGAGCCTTAAGAAAGACGGGCGAAGGCTATAATCCGCGTAGTCTGCCGAGACTGCCATACCCGATGTA
>JAEZJL010000136.1 GCA_023415815.1 Bacillota bacterium
GAAGATCTACCATGCCCTCTCCCCCGAATAATTCCGACATGGCGCTTATCAGGCCGAACTGGGGGTCATAGGTATATTTGAACAGAAAGCCGATGGCGACGGACGACATCAGCAGGGGCAGGAAATAGACGGTCTTCAGGAAATTGAGCTTTTTCCCGCCCAGGTCCAGCATATAGGCGATCGCCACCGCAATCGGCAGCTGGATCAGTATCGACAGGGCGACAATCATCAGATTGTTCAAAAAGGCCTTGTAGAAGGTGGCGTCCGCAGCCAGCGCCAGCCAGTTTTCAAGGCCTGTGAATTTTTTGGCGGAACTGATTCCGTTCCAGGTATGCAGGCTCAGCCAGAATGATTCCGCTATGGGATAGAGGATGAATACCGAAATGAAAAATATCACCGGCGTGAGGAAAACCGCTGCTGCAATAAGAGTGCCCTGCTTTTTTACGCTTGCTAACGATCGTCCGGAATACATTGCTTTTCCTCCCAGCTGTTAATGTTATAAAAAAAGGATAATTGATTGAGCGCTTATCCGTGTAAATAAGCGCCCAATCAATTTATATGCGTTGAGCCGGGCCTTTATTTGCTGTAGAACTTGGCGGCGGCCGCTTCCATCTCCTTGTTGACCTGCTCGGGCGTTTTCTGCAGGCCGAATATTGCCTGGGACGTGTCCTTGTGCACCTGGGCAAGCTCCGGCGGGAGATACTGGTCGTACCACAGCTGGACGGTCGGAGCCTTTTCAACCGACGCGAGCACCGCCTGGAGCAGGGGGTCGCTGACCTTTACACCCTTAAGAGGGGGAATTTTTCCGGCCTCCGTGCGCTTTGCCGCCGCCGTGTCGTCTATCAGATAGGTGACGGCCTTGAAGGCGGCGGGGACATTTTTGCAGGAGGAGGCTACCGAGTAGAAATTATCGCCCACCGTACCGACGACCGAGTTGGGCTCTCCCTTTCCGCCCTCAATGGCCGGGAACGGGAAGGAGCCTATCTTGCTTATGAAGTCCTTGTTTTCGCCGGTGACCGTGGATATGAACCAGGAGCCCATGAGGATCATGGCCGCTTTGCCGGTGTACAGAAGAGTACGGGATTGCCCGGAGTCTTCGTCAAGCCCATTGAAGCCTTTATTGAAATAATCCTTTTTGACCCAATCCTGTATGATGGCGCCGGCCTGTGTGAACGACTCGTTCTCAAATGAGCCCGTGCGGGCTGCCGCGGCGTTGAAAACGCCTGCTCCGCCGGTCCTGTCGGCCAGGTACATATAGTACATCGAGCCGGTCCACTGCGTTTTGTTTGCCAGCGAGAACGGAATGATCCCGTTCTTTTTCAGGGTTTCACAGATGGCTTCCAGCTCCTTTGTGGTCGTCGGAGCCTGGAGGCTGTATTTTGCAAATAAGTCTTTATTGTAGAAAAACATTGCAACCGACACGTTTTCAACGGGGACAGCCCAAATTTTATCCTTGTAGGAGGCCTGGCTGACGGCCGCGTCCATGAAGCGGCCCTTATAGTTGTCCGCGTTCATCAGCTCGGTCAGGTCGGCAAGCTTGCCGGACTCGACATATTCGTTCATCGGTCCGCCCGACCAGTGCGGGAAGATGTCCGGCGTTGTTCCCGAGCTCATGGCGATCTGGAGCTTGGTTTTAAATGCGTCGTTCTGTATTACCGAAACCTCGACCTTGCTGTTGGGGTTGTCGGCCATATAGCGGTTCACACTGTCCTGAATGATGGTCGGCATGGGCTCGGTGGTCTGAATGTGCCACAGTGCCAGCGAGACATTTTCAGCGGCGGGAGCGGGCTCTGCCGGAGCCGAAGCCTCCTCCGCAGGCTCGGCGGCCTGTGCCTCGGCCGAAGCCTCGGGGGCGGGAGATGCGGCCTGATCCGTCTTTGCGCCGCAGGCCGCCATGGAAGCAACCAGCATCACAGCCAGGACGCCGGCCAGAATTTTACGGATTATTTTTCCCATTGTAACGCCTCCTTTATTTATTTGCTGTAATGATACCACAGGCTCCGGAACGTTAGAATTTAGAAAAATAACCAAACAATATAATTTTGTGACAATCATGAAAACGGACATGGGAGGCAGGCTCAAGGCTGGGCCATGAGCCTTTCAGCAAGGTTACTGTTTTATCTGCTTTTACTGTTTTAACAGAAATGTCTTCAATTAAATACGGTTTGTTTGAAATACTCCTGAAATGCGGTCAATGCTTTCCGAGGTTCCAGCCGGGTATAGGAGCTGCCTTCCGGCAGTCCTTATACCCGGCAGGATCACTTCCAAACCGGCCGGAGCCGGTGGTTATACCGGTTACTAATCAATCTTTATCTGGACCTTCATCAAATCCGGGCTCTTAGGCGCGGACAGAAAATCCACGGCCTCCTCCAGGGATATTGTCTTCGATATGAGATGGTTTACCTTGATTCTTCCTTCCTTTATCCAGTTGAATGCCGGAATGAAGGTGTAATTGATAGCCATTGAGCCGAGGATCGTCCAGTCCCTGTTATACAGCTTGAATGGGCTTATCTGCACCTTTGCGGTGTCCGGAGTGACTCCGAACTGCAGGTATTTCGCCATAGCCCCCATGTAGTCAAAGGCCTTTTCCACCACCGCGGGGATGCCCGTAGCGTCTATTACCACGTCAAAGCCGTCCGGATATTTTTCCCTGCCGAGCACCGCTTCGGCGTCCCTGCTCAGCACGCCTTTGGTAGCTCCATACTCGAGCGCCAATTCCAGCTTCTTCTGATCCACGTCGACCACCACAAGCTCGGACGCCCCCAGGTGCGCCAGCGCTTGCACCAGCTGCTGTCCCATCGCGCCGGCCCCGAAGAGCAGCACGCGGTCGGCGGCCTTCAACGCAAGCCTGTTCATCCCGTGAACCATGCACGCTACCGGTTCTACAAACGCCGCCGTCTCAAAGGACATGCCGTCCGGAAGCTTGAGAACATTTCTGGCCGGCACCTTGACATATTCCGCAAAGCAACCGTCGACGGTATTGCCCAGCGCGCCCCAGTTTTTGCAGTGGTTGCCCCTGTGGGTCAGGCAGGGCTCGCATTCCCCGCAGAACAGCGACGGGTCCGCAGTCACGCGGTCTCCGGGCTTGAAGCCCTTGACGCCCTCTCCCACCCTGTCGATGATTCCTGAGAATTCATGTCCGGGTATGATCGGATAAGGCGAAAGGAATTCGCCCGCATAGATATGGAAGTCCGTCCCGCAGACCCCCACGTTCTTCACCTTGATCACAACGTCGTCCTGCCCGCATTCCGGGTATTTAACATCCTTTATCGATGCTTTGTAAGGTCCTTCGATTACTAGTGCTTTCATTAAAATACCCCCGTCCTTTAATAAGATTATCTTATTATACTACATTTTATGTCTACTTGATATGCGCCGCTGCCTATTTGCAAAACCTGCCGTGCTGTCTGCTATGGGTCTTTAAGCCGATCTTAAATGTTTTTACACCTAACTTATGTCTACTAAGATTACGCTTGACAACAGAAGGCGGTTCTGTTAATCTAATTATAGGAACGTTCCAATTGGGGGTCAACGATGGCGGCGACAATCATCGATGTAGCGCGAAAGGCCGGTGTATCGAAAAGCACGGTTTCACTTGTCATTAACAACAGCACCGCTGTGAAGCTGGAAACGAAGTATAAGGTTCTCGAGGCTATCGAGGAGCTTGGCTACGTGCCCAATATGAACGCACGCGGGCTCACCGCCAAAAAGACCAATATTCTCGGCGTTCTGACCATGGTTGAAGGCCTGTTTCACAAGTCCTACAATTTCGATTCCGATACGGAGGTATTCTCCTACGATATAAGCACCGGCATACCGAAGGGATTGGCAAATACCGATTACGGCCTGCTGAACGAACGGTACTGCATCTTTGAAAACAACAACGAGCTTCCTCAGCTGGTCAAGAGCAACCGGATCGACGGCCTCTTCATCATCGGCGGCCTCTTCAGCGATGAATTCGCCGAAAAAATAAGAGCCTGCGGCATACCTGCGGTCGTTGTAGGCAGACTGCACGAATTTTTCGATTCCGTCACAGCGGACGTGGAGCAGGGCGCCTTTCTTTCGGCAAGCCACCTGCTCGCTACCGGCCATAAAAAGCTGTGCTACATCAACTGTCCAGTCGCGTTCCGCACCAATATCGACCGCTTCGAGGGCTTCCAAAAGGCCATCGAGGCCTCGGAAAGCAAGCCGGACGCAAAATGGACGGTAAATACCCTGCACAACACGGGCGCGGGCGGTTATCTCGCCATCAAGGAAATCTGGGAATCCGGCGCGCGTCCGGACGGCATCCTTGCGGCCAACGACAGCATCGCCCTGGGTATCATGCGCTACCTGTACGAGCAAAGGGTCCATATCCCCGAGGATATCTCCATCATCGGCTATGAAGATTCGGTGCTTTCCGGATATTCCGCTCCCGCCCTGTCCTCGGTGAACATCAACAAGCAGCGCATCGGAGAAGAGGCCTGCCGGATCCTTTTAAACCGCATTGACCGCCCCAAATCCAAAAGAGTTCAACTGATACTTCCCACGACACTGGTGCTCAGAGATTCGGTAACAAACAGAATATAAAATACTTAAGAAAATTTAAAAATTTGCCCAATATTTGGAGCGTTCCAAGTACTCAAACTACAAGGAGGAAGGCTTTTATATGTGTGCAGTTGCTTACAGAAATGAGATCCCGCTTTTGGACAAATACGACGTCCTGGTGGCGGGCGGAGGTCCCGCCGGAATAGCGGCGGCCGTCGCCGCGGCAAGAAACGGGGCAAAGACGCTCCTCATTGAACGGAACGGCTTCGTAGGCGGCATGGCGACCGCCGCGCTCATCGGTCCGTTTATGACCAGCTATGACGGCAGGGGTGAAAGGCAGATCATCAAGGGCATCTTCGACGAGCTTGTGAGAAAGCTTGAGGCGGCGGGAGGCGCGATTCACCCCTCCAGGGTCGGATGGGCGACTTCCCACGCCGCGTTTATAAGGATCGGGCATGACCACGTCACTCCCTTCGATTCCGAAATACTTAAGATCGTCGCCGAGGACATGCTGACGGAAAGCGGCGTAGATCTGCTTTACTATACGCAGTTCGTCGACTGCGTCATGGAGGGCGGACGCATCAAAACCGTTATCGCGGCCCGTAAGGAGGGCCTTTGCGCCATTGAAGCCGGCGTGGTCGTCGATTGCACCGGCGACGCCGATGTCGCCGAAAAGGCCGGCGTCCCCATCTTTAAGGGCAGCAGGCTGAACAACGGCACGCAGCCTTCCACGATGTTCTTCCGCGTGTGCAATGTCGATTCGGACCGGGTCTACAAATATGTCGAGGAATGCAAGGACTTGATGGGAAAACCGTTTTCCGGCATCTTCAGCTGGCTTATCGAGGAAGGACGAAAAACCGGGGAATGGGATATAAAGCGTGATGAAATGGGGACGTACGAGACAAACCACAAGGGCGAGTGGAAGCTGAACACGACCCGCGTCACCGATATCGACGGCACAAAGAGCTCAGACCTTACCCACGCGTCCATCGAAGGACGGAAGCAGGTGAGGAAGGTCTTCAAATTCCTGCGGGAGCATGTGCCGGGCTTTGAGAATGCGAAAATGATGGATACCGGTTCTGTTATAGGAATAAGGGAGTCCAGACATATTATAGGCAAATATGTCATCACGAAGGAGGATGTAATGAGCTCGCGGACCTTTGACGACGATATCCTCCTCTGTTCAAATGCGATCGATATTCATGCCGACGACGGTTCCGGGGGAGAATACCATGTGGTCGACAAATGGTACGGCATACCTTACCGTTCCCTGATCCCGCAAAACTGCGATAATCTCCTTGTCGCAGGCAGGTCGGTATCGGCCGAATCGGAGGCTGTGGCCGCCTTCAGGGTGATGCCTCCCTGCTTCGGGATCGGCCAGGCGGCAGGTACGGCGGCGGCGATCTGTGCCAAGGGCAATGTTACGCCGGAGGCCCTGTCTGTTCCTCAGCTGCAAAAAACCCTGATCAGTCAGGATGTTTTTTTGGACAAACTCATATAAAACAAGGAGGAAGGAAAAATGAAAAGAACAATCTCAGCTGTACTCGCAATGCTCATGGCACTTACGATGATGCTTTCCGGCTGTGGAAAAACTCAAGCGCCTGCCCAGGCAACCACAGCGGAAGCAACGACGGCATCAACGGCTGCATCAACGGCGGAAACAACCTCCACTCCCGCGACCCAGAAGGAAAAGGCCACCTACTGGACATGGCTGTCCACACAGCAGCCCGCCATCGATCAATACAATTCGATGCAGGATGAAGTGCAGATCGAAATCGTACAGATGTCGCATACGGACATTGCGCAGAAGATGATTATCGCATTAGCTTCCGGGACAGGAGCGCCCGACATATTCCAGCAGCCGCAGAGGACCTTTTCAAATATCTCAAAAACCGAAAAGCTGATGGACCTCACACCGTACATCAAGGATTCCCTCGATAAATTCTCCCCGGCCGTCACCGGCCTGCTCACATTCAATGGAAAAATCTACGGCATGGCTCCGGACATATCTCCGGGCGTACTGTGGTATAGAAAAGACATTTTTACCGAAAACGGCATCGGCGAGCTCAAGACCTGGAGCGAGTTCCTGAAGGCCGGCGAAACGCTGAAGAAAAAGGGCCTTTACATCATGCCTGTTTTCAACCCCGCAGGCTCATGGGGCGCCAACGCCATCGCGATGTTCCTGCAGTCCCGCGGCGGCAATTTCTTCACTGAGGACGGCAAGGTAATAAAAAACAACGCAGAGCTCGAATATACGCTGAAATGGTTCAATGACGTTCTGAAAAGCGGCATAGGCGAAGGGCTTACCTTCTTCACCCCCGAATTCTGGGGAGAGTTCAAGGCCGGTAAAATCGTCGCATGGCCGATGAATATTGCGGAAGGCAACAATCTGAAGAAAAATGCTCCGGAGCTCTCGGGCAAATGGGACGTTATGCCTTTCCCGAAATGGGACGACAAGACCGAGGTGCTGACCGGCTTCTGGGGCGGCACGGCCATCGGTATCCCTGAAATGTCCCCCGTCAAGGAAAAGGTCGTCAAGTATGCGCAATGGCTGAGCACGACCACCGAGGGACAGCAGGCCATGTACTCCTCCTGGGGCTCCGTGCCGAGCAATAACGAAGCCTTGAAGGACCCGTTCTTCTCAAAGGGAGACGAATATTTCTCCGGTTCGAATCCGCTGGCAAAGGTCAATGAAACAAAGCCCTTCTACTATTTTGATTTTGCAAAGGTTGAGACGCTCGTAGGAGAGCAGGTCGATCTGATGTTTGCCGGACAGCAGGATCCTACAGCCACCGCGCGCAATATCGAGGATTCGATAGCAAAAGCGACAGGCAGATAAAACCGTGCGCTTGAGAGGCTTGCGCCGGCCGATGCGGAAGGTGCAAGCCTCGTCTTTATAATCTAACACCCAGTTCATCAAAAGGCGGTGATGTGGAATGGCTGTGCTGAAAAGCTTTTTAAACAGCAAAAAGGTTGTACCGTATGTATTGCTCCTGCCATTTATCGTTTTTTTCCTCGTATTCAGGCTGTGGCCGATTATCTGGTCGTTTGTCATCAGCTTTTGCGAATATTTCGGAGCCGGCGTCAGATTCATCGGGCTGGAAAACTACCGGCAGCTGCTTGACGACCGGGTCTTCTGGACTGCGGTCGGCAATACTTTCTATTTTGTCATCGTGTATAACGCCATCATGATTTTATTAGCCATGGTGCTGGCAGTCATCGTAAGCTCGCCTCAGATCGGAGGCCGAAAGGTATACAGGTCCATTTATTTCATTCCTATGGCCATGATGCTTCCGGTGGTATCCATCGTATTCGACATGATCTTCGCGAGGAACATCGGGCTGATCAGCGTGATTTATTCGATTTTCGGAGCGGACTTCAACGTCCGCTGGTTCAGCGATACGAAGCTGGCCATGTGGGGCGTCATCATCATGCGCGTATGGAGGGGCATGGGATACTACTGTGCTTATTTTCTCGCAGGCCTCACGGGCATATCCCGGGATATATACGAGGCAGGTGAGATCGACGGCGCCGGACCTGTAAAAACATTTTTCAGGATCACCCTGCCGCTTTTAAAGCCGATGCTGATGTTTGTCATCATTATGTCAACCATACTGTCCTTCCAGATTTTCGACGAGCCCTGGATACTCACGCAGGGCGGTCCTGCCAACAGCACGCTTACGCTTCAGATCTATCTGTATCAGACCAGCTTCCTGGAAGGAAACCTGAGCAAGGGCTCGGCGGTCGCATATATCATGACGGTTTTCATGATGGTATTTTCGATTTTGTATGTAAACAGGCTAAGCGAAAAGGAATCGGCCGGATTGCGCAGATGAGCCGGATCAACAGATTATTCGGGGAAGGTGGTTTTCAGGTGTCAAAGAGAAAAAACGAGAAATTTGTCAAGGTGCTGATCCATTCCGTATTGATACTTTTTGCCGTCTTAATATTAATACCGTTTTACTGGATGTTCGTATGCTCGCTGAAGAGCACCGGGGACTTCTACAGCGTGACCAATTCGTTATTTCCCCTGAACCCGACGCTCAGCAACTATACCGAGCTGTTCAGCGGGACTTTTTTCACCCAATGGCTTGGCAACAGCTTTTACGTAAGCATCCTGTCGGTGCTTCTCGGCCTGCTTATATGCTCGGCCGCCGGTTTTGCCTTCGGCATATACAATTTCAGGTTTAAAAAAGTGATTTTCTGGACAGTTCTGGGCACCGTGGCGATACCGGAAATCGTTACGATCATCCCGGTTTTCAACATCATGGTCAAGGCCGGGCTTATCGACAGGTTCGCATCGCTTGTGCTCCCGTATGCGGTGAGCATGTTCGGAATCTTTCTTATCAAGCAGTATGTGGAAACGTCGCTGCCCAATGATCTGATCGAAGCGGCACGTATCGACGGCGTGAGCGAATACGGGATATATCTACGGATCGCGCTCCCGCTCATAAAGCCGGGGCTAGGCGTGCTTGGCATCTTTCTCTGGATAAATTCCTGGAGCAGCTATTTCTGGCCGCTGATCATGATAAGGTCAAGAGAAATGATGACGCTGCCGCTGGGACTTGCCACGCTTTTCGCCAACCCCTGGGATTTGAAGTACGGCGTACTGATGGCAGGGAACATGCTGTCGACCATCCCTATCATGATCATATTCCTTACCGCGCAGGAGCAATTTATCGCGGGCCTTACGGTAGGAGCCGTAAAGGGCTAGGCATGCGGGGATCGGCAAATACCGGCATTTTATTTTACATGGGCGAAAGGATCATTCTATGCTTGAGATAAAATACAACAAGACTCTGGAAGTAATTAAGCACTATGATGTAATCGTAGCGGGAAGCGGTCCGTCCGGCATATGCGCCGCAGTTGCGGCGGCGCGGGAGGGCGCTTCGGTCGCATTGATTGAGAGGTATGGGGTTTTAGGCGGAAATCTTACGTCAGGCCATGTCGCCCCCATCCTGGGCGAGGTCGCTCCGGGAGGCATGCGCGATGAGCTGATGGCGCTTCTGGGAGTCCCGAACAACGACATTCTCGGAGTTGTCGGCGTCGCGCACGATACCGAAAGGGCAAAGCGAGTGGTAACAGACTTCGTAAGCTCCGCCGGCGTGGACGTATACCTGCAGTCGCCCGTGTGTGACGTAATCATGGACGGCGTCAAGCTTAAAGGCCTTGTGATCTCCGGAAAAAAGGGCATGTACGCGCTTACCTCGGAAGTGATCGTCGACGCCACCGGAGACGGCGACGTTGCTTTCTTCTCGGGAGCCGAATTTGAGATCGGCAGAAAAGGCGGCCTGATGCAGCCCGTATCGCTGGAATTCACCATCTCCGGCGTCGATGAAAGCCGTGCGATTACCTGCATCGGAGAGGTCGACGACGTTATGCTGGGAAGTGAAAGATTCCTTGATTATACCCAACGCTTTGTAAAAGAGGGCCTACTGCCGGAGGTGATGTCCACAGTCCGCCTGCACCGGACCGTGACGCCGGGAGAAAGGCGCGTGAACACCACACAGGCAAACAGGATCGACGCCACCGAGGTCGGAGACCTCATAAAGGCGGAGATTATCCTGAGAAACCAGATAGACGTCCTGATGGATTTCCTGCACAAGCATGTCCCGGGATATGAAAAATGCCGGGTTACCTCCGGCGCGGATACGCTGGGGGTGCGTGAAACGCGAAGGTTTATCGGAGAATATGTTCTTGCGGACGGGGATCTGGCGGCAGGCAGAAAATTCGAGGACGCCGTCGTCCACAATGTAAATTTCATCGTGGACATCCACAACCCCGAAGGCGGGGGGCAGGCGGAGGGCGTCCCTGAAACGGTGATGCCTTACGACATACCCTACCGCTGCTTCATACCGTTGAAAACCGACAATCTCATCCTGACCGGAAGGTGTATTTCCGGGACGCACAGGGCGCATGCCTCCTACAGGGTCATGACCATTTGCATGGCTATGGGCCAGGCGGCCGGTATCGCGGCCGCGTTATCGGCAAAGGATAAAACCTCCCCAAGGAAACTGCCGCCCGCGCTTATAAGGAAAAGGCTTATAGCGCTCGGCGTTAAAATGGATGATTAGATAATTGAGAAAACGGAGCAAAACGATGCGGATTATAGAAAAAGAGCGGTCCCTTCCCGTATTGGGAGAGTGGGACGTCGTTGTCTGCGGAGGCGGCCCGTCCGGGCTTATCGCCGCAACAGCAGCCGCGCGCAACGGCAGCCGGACGCTGCTGATCGAGCGTTACGGCTTCCTGGGCGGCATGGCTACCGCCGGGCTTGTTGCGCCCATCAGTGAATTCAACAAAGCGAACCGCAGGGTCATCGACGGAATTCCGTACGAATTCGTATCGCGGCTGCACGATATGGGCGGCGCGGTGACTTCCTACCCCAACGGCAACATCCCCTTCGACGATGAAAAATATAAGCTGGCGGCGCAGCGCATGGTACTGGAATCGGGCGCAGAGCTTCTGCTCCATACCACGATCGCAGGCTGTATGGCCTGCGATGACGGCGGCAGGCGCGTGACCCACCTTATTATAGAAAACAAAAGCGGCAGGCAGGCCGTCGCCTGCAGGACCGCCGTGGACTGTACCGGTGATGCCGACATATGCAGGCTCGCGGGCTTCGAGGTAAAAAAAGCCGGGGTGCTGCAGCCCATGACTCTCTGGTTTCATCTGGGCAATGTGGATGCGGAAAAGCTGAGCGAGAGGGTCATGGACACCGAAAACGGGCGTTTCGCAGACGAGCGCATTGCAAACAGGCTCAGGGAGCTTGCGGAAAAGCAGGATGTCCCCATGTTCGGCGGCCCGTGGTTTCAATGGTTTTTTGTGGACAGGCAGGTAGGCGTGAATATGCTGCGCTGTTCGGGAGACGGAAGCGACGCCCTTGAGCAGACCCGGGCCGAGTGCAGGATGCGCGAGGACATGTTCAAAATGATCGACATCCTCCGGAGTAATTTTGACGAATTCAGGCATTGCTACCTTGTAAAGTCCGGCTGTCAGACCGGGGTAAGAGAGACTTACCGCATTCAGGGACTGTATGAGCTGACGGAGGACGATGTTCTGCGGCCCAAGGAATTCTCCGATACTGTCTGCACAGGTGCTCACCCTATCGACATACACAGTCCCAAGGATACGGAGCAGGAGCTTGTGACCTTTAAAACGCACTATAACATTCCCTTCAGGACGCTGGTGCCCGCCGGGAGCCTGAATGTGCTCGCGGCCGGAAGATGCGCGTCTGCGGACAAACACGCCTTCGCCTCCATGCGGGTCCAGGCGTGCTGCATGGGCATGGGCCAGGCTGCCGGCACGGCTGCGGCTCTGTGCGCAAGGCAGGGGAAGACGCTTTCCGAGCTCGATATTCCTGAGCTCCGAGACGTCCTGCGGAGTCAAAAAGCGGTCGTAGGCGGTAAATGAACCGCCACGAAACGGGTTTACACGGAGAATCCATGAAAGTGGATTGCATCATGTATAATTTGCTTCCACAGTAACAATGATGAATCCGCCTGTACAAGGAATGCACGAAACCAAATTCTGCAATAATTTGCTTTCTCATTGAGCCGTCCTCCCGCGGGTGGCCAAAAAAACGACAAATTTCGCAAAAAACAGTGGTATATACTATGAGTATAGATTATTATTAATGAAGGGAGGTTGATAAAACATGAAGGCATTTTTTATTGAAAGTCCGGGCGTCGGTACAGTAAGGGAAACGGACATACCCGTGCCCGCCGACGACGAGATACTGCTTGAGGTAAAGGCCGCGGGACTTTGCGGCACCGACGTGCACATTTACAAGGGCGAATACTTCGGAAGCTATCCGAGGATACCGGGTCACGAGTTTTCCGGCGTTGTCGCGGGCGTCGGCAAAAATATAAAGGATTTCAAGGTAGGGCAGCATGTTTCGGCGGACCCGAACATCTTCTGCGAAGCGTGCGAGGCGTGCAAGGAGAACCGTCAGAATTTCTGCGTGGACATGAACGCCGTCGGAGTCACAAGGCACGGCGCGTTTTCACAGTATGTAACGGTGCCGGGAAGGTGCGTATTTGATATAACCGGGCTTCCGTTCACGATCGGCGCGCTTGTCGAGCCGCTTTCGTGCGTTGTTTACGGACAGGAAAAAACGGGGATACCGCTGGGCTCATCGGTGCTCGTCCTCGGCGCGGGGCCGATAGGCCTGATGCATTCCCAGCTCGCTGCCATCAACGGCGCCGCAAGCGTTACGGTTGTAGACCTTTTTGAAGACAAGCTCGCCCTGGCGAAAAGCCTGGGGGCGACCCACGTATATACGCCTCAGGAGCTTGACAAGCTGGGGCTTGAGAATTCCTTCGAGGTCGTTATCGACTGCACCGGCGTGCCCAAGGTGGTGGAGGGCGCCGTCAAATACATCAAGGATTCGGGCGCGATGCTTTTCTTCGGCGTATGCCCGGATAAGAGCGCGATAACCATCAACCCGTACGAGGTTTTCAAGCGCGAGCTCAGGCTCCTCGGAACCTTTGCGCTCAAAAAGACCTTCGGAAAGGCGCTGGCCCTCGCAAAGAGCGGAAAGCTAAACCTCTCCTGCCTGGTGGACAAAAAGCTCTCGCTGGACGACGCTCCGACCCTGTTCAAGAACATGTCCTCCGGCAACTCCGGCCTCAAAGCCGTCTTCTACCCAAACGGAAAGATTGACTAAACCCGCGGCATGAGATGCCGCGACACGCGCGCCAGAGGGGCGACGCGACAGGGGGACGGTTCTCATTTTGTCGCATGTGTGCGACAAAACGAGAACCGTCCCCCACTGTCGCATCCGCCCGATCACATTCCCCCGCTTGTCGCGTCCTTGCTCACCCCTGGTGCGTCCGTTGTTATTGTGTATTTAACCGGATTCTGGTATAATACACTTTACAATGATTAAACAAGTTTTTAACAGACACTTAACCTTCTTTTTATTTTTTACCGTCATTCTGACAGGCATTGCAGATGCTACTAACCCCGGTCACAGTTTGATATCGCTCGGCGCACCCCTTTTACTGGCTGCGGCTGCATTCGTGTCCGGCCTGTACAGGGTCAGGGCGGACCGTCCGGGCAGCCTGGCGCTGCTTGTACTCAACCTTTTATTCCTGATACTCACCTTCAACACAAGGCTTTTCCTGCTGAACCTATTCGTGCTGTCCCTGCTGGTCTGGAGCCTGGCAGCGCCATTTATAACAAGATTCAGGGTCGCATTGCCGGCAGCGGTGATCCTCCCTGTTTTTCTAGCATTCCTGATCCCCTACTACAAGCTTCCGTATCCTCTCCTGCCCCTCCTGTACCTCCCTTTTTTTATGTTCGGCTATATGCTGGAGAGTCTGGAGTTGAAACGGAGCAAACTGACAAAGCTGTATTGCCTGGCGGGCATCCTCGTTTCTGGAGCCCTTTTATACAATACCCTCCACAGGTCGCTCAGGCTGACGGGACTTTACGGCAAAGTATATATACAGAGCCTTTTCTCAAACAGCGCAGCCTTCGTCTTCGCCCCGGTTATCGTCATCAGCTTTATGCTGCTGGTATTTTCGCTGTTGATACTGTTTACAGGGGTCATCGACTGCGCGGCGTATAAAAACAGGAGCCGCATTAACTGGCAGGCCTTGTTTTTATCGGCGACCATACTGCTGCCCGTCCTTTTCGGCATTACCGCCCTTCAACCGGGCCGCGGCGTCAGACTGTGCCTCATACCCCTTCTGGCGCTGTTGTATCTGGCCTCTTACCGGTTTACGGACAGAAGGCTTGGCCTGCCGGGCGTCAAAAGGCCGTCCGCTGCGGAGGAATCGGCCGCAGCAGCCGAAGAGGTATATGCAGCTGCGGAAGCCCCGGCTGTAAGGAGGCCCATCGATGTCAGCAGGCTTATGTTCCGGTTCCTGTTCACCATATGCTATGTAATGGGTACGGTAATCTCCATCGAGTTCATTATAAGGAGCATGAATTTTGCGCTCACCCGGGATTATACCTCGACGGCGTCCTTCGCCTTTAATCTCTTGTTTGTAGGAATACTCTACCTCCTGGCAGTCTCGGTGCTCGGAATGAAGCCGGGCACGCTCCTGGCGGCGTTTGTCCACCTGGTCCTGCTGTTAGCCAACCATCTCAAGCTGACATTTTTCAGCGAGCCCTTTTTCCCCTGGGACATCGGCCTTATAGGCGATGCGGTGATGATTTCCCGCGACTATGTCTCCGTATACATGCTTTTGATTGCCACCGCACTTCTGCTGGCGGGCGTCGTATTAATAATCAAAAATTTCAGGAGAGTTTTGAGATTTTTGAAGCCGAAGCCTAACCCGGCTTTTGCCGTTATACTTATAATACCCCTGATATACAGCCTGCACCTTATCGGCAGCGGAGGGCTCAAATCGATCAATGTCTTCAAGGGCTGGTATGACGGGGTAAACGAGTACATTAAAAACGGGACCTACGTGCAAAACGTGCTGTACCTCCAGAACATCAAGAACTATATCTGCCTGAAGCCGGAGGGCTACGGCCCCGGGACGGTGGAACAGCTTGAGGAAAAGCTGGGCCCTGGAGGCGGGACGGAGGATGTAAAGCCGGACGTAATTGTAATCCTGGGCGAGACCTTCTGGAATCCGGAAAACATGGACGGAGTCAGCTTCAACAGGGAATTAACCGAAAACCTCAAGCAGTATCAGAGCGGCACCATGATCTCACCCGCCTTTGGCGGCGGGACAGCCAATGTCGAATTCGAGGTGCTCACAGGCTTTTCTAACTTCTTTTTTAATACAAGCATTATCCCCTATAATGTATACTTCAAGCACAGCTTCCCCGGCATAGTCAGCGCGTTCAAGGATAACGGATATACCGCGGTCGCCCTCCATCCGAACGAGGGGGATTTCTATAACCGCAGCAATGTCTATAAATACATGGGCTTTGACGAATTCAGGGATATTAAAACCTTTGACCCGAAAAACGAGACGAAGGGCAATTACGTATCCGACGACACACTCATGGACAGGATTGGCGACACCCTGAAGGAAAAGGACGCGCCGGCGTTTGTCGTAGGAATAACGATGCAGAACCACGACCCGTATACCTCGAACATAAAAAATTATGGCGGGAACCGGGAAATACAGGTCGAATCGTCTAAGCTGGACGACGCGGAAAAGGACGCTCTGGCAAATTTCGCCCAGGGAGTCTACGATGAGGATAAGGCCCTCGGCAAACTCATAGATATCGCTAAGAAAAACGACAGGCCGACGCTCATCTATTTCTACGGGGATCACCTGCCGAGGCTGGGCGTCGGTCTGCCGGACGGAAATTATGAAATTTACTACAAGCTGGGCTACTGGAACGGCGAGACCGATCCCAGAGCCGATAAAAAATTCTACGAGGTGCCTTATGTGGCCTGGTCAAGCTACAAGGAGCTGCCGAAGCTTGACACCCCCATATCGCCTAACC
>JAEZJL010000142.1 GCA_023415815.1 Bacillota bacterium
AACCCCGTGCCCGCCGCCGAATTCCCCGGCTTGAACAGCTGGTAGTTCGACGACAGGTGGTCCAGGCGTCCCTTATTGGAGGCTACCGGATAATCCGACCAGATATTCTGCACGGCGGCCGACGCCTTCCACAGCGCGCCCTCCTTGTAGTACTGCGAGGGGTTTATATTGAAAGCTGAAAACCGGTTGAACACCGTTCCGAGGTCCTGTCCCCCGCCGCCCTCCTTCAAGGCTCTGTCAATGGCGGTGATGCTGCTGCCGTAGCCTGCCGATTGAATTTCCCAGATCCTTTTGATCATGCTGCCGCCATAATTTTCCGACAGGAATTTGGCGAAGATCACTCCGCTGTAGCTGCTCTCGTCAAGGGGCCTGTGGGGCGCCGACAAATAATCGGGGACATATCTCAGATAATCGTTGATACCTGTGTAGACCTCGTCTTCGTTCCAGGTCGCCGAGGCCTCCTTCCACCAGCCGTCCGCATCCACATTATACGCATACTGCACGGCGTGGAAAAATTCGTGCGCCGCCGTCACCTTCATGCAGTCCTCCCTGCTCTTTTCAAAGCCTTTCTCCGCGGAATAGGTATTGTCGATGCAGATAAAGCTGGAAGCCACCCTGGCCCCTGAATTTCTTTTGCTGTAGGTATTGCTGGAATATGTTACCCCGTATTTACCCTTCTGGTCGAAAACATACACGTCGTACGAATCCCGCCCCTCGTCCAGGACCGGCTCCCTGAAGCCCCTGGAAAGGCAGGTGAAGGCCCTTGCGTTATCGAAGGCCCGGCCGACCTGTTCGATATAGGGCGGCACGGCTTCCGCAGCTCTGGACCTCGCGGCTACGGCGTTTGCTCCCGACAGCGTATAGTGTATGCTGAAATAGCCCCCCGGGCTTTTATATACCTTATCCAGCTTCGGGACGGACGCAGCCATCGCCAGCCTTGCCGCATCGGCCACCGCCGGGGCGGCGTCCGGCCTTGCCAGATACTTTTTTAAATCCTCCACCAATCCGGTGCCGCTTTTGACCGGAACAGAAGAGCCATAGTCCTCCGGCAGTTTTCTTCTGTCGTATAAAGCGTGCAGCAGGTACTCCGCCTCGGTATGCTCGTCGATCATCCCGAGCCTTCGGGCGAGTCTGACCCTATCGGCCGGACAGCCTCCGGGCGGTTTAATGTGGACAGGCACGTCCAGCCTTATTTTCCCCGCGTCAAGTATGATGCTTGAGCTCGTCCCCCGCAGCGTTTTCGGCGAGCTTCTGCAAACATTCGATCTGAAGCTTATATTCCCGTCCTCCGACCTGTAATCGATCCTCGCGGAAAGTATGCCGCCTTCCCTGTCCCTGGCCACTGGGTTTATGACCAGGCTCCCGCCGATATCCATAAGTATGGGGCTGTCATACAGGGCTATCGAAGCGACATCCCTGACCGCGAAATCAATTCTCCCTTTCCCGCCCTTCGCGCAGAAGCCCTCCGCTTTAACCACGCCCTTGCCTGCGGGCAGCGTTTCGACGTCCAGGCAGACGGAGTAGTCGCCCTCGCGCGCCAGGAAACGGAATTCCCCGTTCTCATCCGTTTTTGTCCTTGAAAGCAATACCTCCCTGCGCACAAGGATCTCCGCACCCCTGTCCGCGGCCGTTTCATTGCCGCCGGCGGAAAAAAGCCTTATCTCCACATCCTTCAAAGGCTGCCCCGGACCGTCTGCGCTTTCGTTATCATTGGCTTCAAGAAAGACTCTTCCTTTTATTTCTTTGACAGATATCCTCCTGCACATATTCCGACCTCCACTTGCCTGATCACATAAGGAAATCAGCGCTATAAAAACCGGACTTCCCGGTAAAAGGAAGTCCCTCAATTTATAACATAATATGCAGAATGGATACTTTATGTTACCTAATTAATTCTGAAGTCACCTGTCAGACCGCCTAGCGCTCGTAGTAGGTGTAGCCTCGCAGGCCGTTGTCGTAAGCGCGCATGATCTCGCGCCTCTCGCCGGCGCTTATCAGACCGTCCCGGATCGCTTCCTCCGCCGTCTGGCGAAAGCGCACCAGCATGTCCTTGGGGTCAAACTCGACATAGGAGAGCACGTCGGCCACGCTGTCCCCGTGTATCTCCTTCACAAGGTCGTAATGGCCGTCCGGATTGACCCGCACGCTCACCACATTGGTGTCCCCGAACAGGTTGTGGAGGTCGCCGAGGGTCTCCTGGTAGGCCCCCACCAGGAAAACGCCGAGATAGTAATCGTCGCCGTTTGTCAGCTCATGCAGCGGCAGCGTGTTCCGGACGTCGTGAAGGTCTATGAAGCGGTCTATCTTTCCGTCGCAGTCGCAGGTGATGTCCGCTATGACGGCATTGCGCCTTGGCAGCTCCAGCAGGCGGTGCAGCGGCATTATCGGAAACAGCTGGTCGATCGCCCAGCTGTCCGGAATGGACTGGAATACTGAAAAATTACAATAATAGATGTCGGCGATGGCGCTCTCGATATCCTCCAGCTCGGGTGGTGCGTTTTTAAGCTTGGTCTTCTCCTTCGCAATCTGATATATCGTATTCCAGAATATCTTTTCGGAGAACGCCCTTTCACGCAGGCTCATCCTGCCGTGCTTGAACATGTCGCGTATCTCATCCCTGTAATACAGCGCGTCGTTGTAGCACTCCTGTATGTTTTTGAGCGTAAGGCTCTTATTGACGTCAAACAGGTTTTTTATCTGCTCCGAGGTGTTTTCTTCAAGCCTGTCCGGCACCTCATACTCCTCGAATTTCTCGACGTCAAGCACATTGAACAGCAAGACGGAATAATAGGCGACCGTTGTCCGGCCCGACTCGGTGACCACCACCGGATGCAGGATATCGCCCGGGTCCAGGGTGGACATCACGGCTTCGATAATGTCGGTGCAATATTCCTCGACGGTATAGTTGCGGCTGTTCGTATAATTGGTGTTCGACCCGTCATAATCTACCGCAAGCCCGCCGCCCAGGTCCAGATAGCCCATGGGCGCACCCTCGTTAACCAGCTCCGCGTAAACGCGGGCGGCCTCAAGTACGGCCGAGCGTATATCCCTGATATTCGGTATCTGGGAGCCCAGATGGTAATGCAGCAGCTTTAAGGAATCCAGCATGTTTTTTTCCTTTAAGGCGTCCACCATCGAGATCACCTGCGACATGTTAAGGCCGAATATGCTGCGGTCCCCGCCCGATTCGGTCCAGTGCCCCCCGGCCTTTGCGGAAAGCTTTATACGTATGCCTATGTTGGGCTTTATGCCCAGGGCCTGTGAGCGTTCAAGCACCAGGTCGAGCTCTCCGGGCATTTCTATGACCAGAAAGCACTTGAACCCCATTTTAACCGCATACAGCCCCAGATCGATGAATTCCTCGTCCTTGTAGCCGTTGCAAATGAGGCAGGCCTCCTTGTCCTTCATCAGCGAGAGCGCGGCCACCAGCTCCGCCTTGCTTCCTACCTCCAGGCCGTGGTGATAGCGCTCTCCGAACCTGGTCACCTCCTCGACCACCTGCTGCTGCTGGTTGACCTTTATCGGATAAACGCCGTGGTATTCGCCCCTGTAATTCAGCTTTTTGATCGCATCGTTGAAGGAATTGTTCAGAAAGGAAATCTGGGAGTCCAGCAGATTCTCGAAGCGCAAAAGCACAGGCATGTCAAGCCCGCGCTCGCGGACGCCCGATATAATGTCCATGAGGCTGATTGAGACAGCTTCATTATCCCTGTATGGGCTTACCAGGACCTCTCCCTTGTCGGAGATTGAAAAATATCCCGCGCCCCAGTTTTTGATGCCGTAAAGCTCTTCGGACTTTTCCTTCGTCCATCTTCCCAGCAGTTCCGTCTTATTCATGTCACGTTCCCTTCCACCCGCATAATCAATAATTTTAGCACAGGTGGAAGTCAAGGGCAATGGATATAAAATATATAGGAAGAGAAATGTTAGCATACATTAAATTGCGGGTATATCATAAAATAATAATTATTATACTATCTGGTATAGATATATATCAAGGAGGGATTTCGCAAAATGAAAGCCAGGACAATACTGTTATTGTCGGTTGTTTTAATCGTATTATTCACAGGCTGCGGTCAGCAGGCAGCTCCTTCGGAGCCTTCAAAGACGGATACGGTGACGTCGGCCTCGATCGTGGACAATGCGGCCGCTTTTGAAAAGGCCATCGGCAAGGAGAACGGCAGGTGGATCATTGCAATTACCAAGGACCTGACGATCGACAAGGATATCGCTG
>JAEZJL010000071.1 GCA_023415815.1 Bacillota bacterium
TCGGAGGCCTGCCCGGGCTCGTCGAGACAGCTGTCGTCGGGCAGCGATGAGTAAAGCAGGACGCCGTAAGCGCGATGGTTATTCAAAATGGAAAGATGCTGCAGCTCCTTCTCGGGACTTTTTTCCGTAAGGCACAGCATGGTATTCAGATTATTCTCAAACGCCGTCTTGGATATACCCTTAAAAATCTTGGCATACAGCGCGTTATCCAGATCCGGCAGGATAACCCCAATAACGGTGGAGTCGTTGGTCGCAAGGCTCCTGGCGGCGGCGTTAGGCGTATAGTCCATGGAATTCATGACCTGGAGCACCTTCTGCCTGGTCTCCTCCCTGACATTGCCAAGATTGTTCATCACCCTGGAGACAGTGGCCTTGGATACACCCGCTTTCTCTGCTATATCATTTATACTGATGCTCATATGAATTCACCATTTTCCGATTGCAACCGATTGTAACCGGTTACAATAGAATAATATAATAACACTTTTGATTTGTCAACACTATGCACAAATAATCTTGAAATATAGGATAGCTTTTTGAGCATAATAGATAATTTCTTAGATTAAATATGAAACCGCAGCAGCAAATATGCCGCCTCCTGTTTCAGGATCGTTTCATAAATCTGTCCTCATCTGGCTGCCAGTGCCGGTAATGGAATAAAAGAAGCATACAAATGTCACGTGTATTATCCTGATCTCAAGCGGCAAAGCGCGTACAAGTTTTCTCCGTATTTGTTTGCAACCGTTTACATTAAATGTATCATCAGTGTCTTTAATTGTTTCCCCGTTTCTCAGGCTTTTTTGGAAATACCGGGCCCCGGCGAAAGCAAAAAAAATCCCTGCGGAGCTCTATTTTTTTGACTCCTGCGCCGGTTTCACTTTCACATGCGAGGATATTGGTATATAATTATAGGACAGTCATGAATCCATGGCTTATTCCCAAAATATAAGCGAGGTGCAGTATGAAGAACATACCGTTGTACGAGGTAAGAAGGATTGCCACCCTCAGGGAGATGCTTGAAACCAGTACTGAACTGTACGGAAGCAGGAGCGCGTTTTTATCGAAGCACAAAGGAAATGAAAGCTATGAGTCCGTGACCTACCGGCAGTTCAAAAAGGATGTGGATTCGCTGGGAACAGCCCTGATAAGCCTAAACCTCAAGGGCAAAAGAATCGCCCTCATCGGTGAGAACAGGTATGAATGGGCCGTGGCGTACATGGCCGCCGTAAACGGCACCGGTCTGGTAGTGCCGCTGGACAAGGAGCTTCCTGAAAATGAGATCGAAAACCTCCTGTCGAGGTCAAAAGCAAACGCGGTAATATTTTCGGCCGGAAGCAGGGAGCATATCCTAAACATCTCGAAACGTGTGGACTTCATAGAATATTATATAGACATGGACGTGGAAGCCTCCGGGCAGGAAAACCTGCTTTCCTTCGGCAGCCTGCTGGCAAAGGGAGGCGAACTGCTGGCCGCGGGCGATACCGGCTTTACGTCGGCGCAGATAGACCCCGAGGCAATGAGCATACTGCTGTTCACCTCCGCAACCACCGACAAATCCAAGGCCGTAATGCTTTCGCACAGGAACATCTGCGAAAATCTTATGGCAATGTGCTCGATGCTTTACATCGGACCCCAAGACATATTCCTTTCCGTCCTCCCCCTCCACCACACCTATGAGAATACCTGCGGCTTCCTCTGCCCGCTGTACCGCGGAGCAACGGTCGCTTACTGCGAGGGGCTCAGGCACATACTCAAAAACCTCCAGGAGACAAAGGCAACCGTCATGCTGGGCGTACCCCTTATATTCGAATCGATCTACAGGCGCATCTGGGACCAGGCGGCCAAAAAGCCCGAGCTGGAAAAGAAGCTGAAGCTCGGCCTGAAAATCAGCAGCTTTTTGCACAAGCTTGGCATAGACATTGCCAGGAAGCTTTTCGCCCAGGTGCACGAGAACTTCGGGGGAAACCTGAAGCTTTTCATAAGCGGCGCAGCCGGTATAGACCCTGTGGTGGCAAAAGGCTTCAGGGAGCTCGGCATTCACTTCGTACAGGGCTACGGCCTCACCGAATGCAGCCCCATCGTCGCCCTGAACAGGGACGTCGACTTCAGGGACAATGCCGCAGGCCTTCCGCTGCCCGGGCTTGAGATAAAAATCGACAGCCCCGGTGCAGACGGCATAGGCGAGATAGTCGTCAGGGGCAGGAGCGTAATGATGGGCTACTACGAAGACCAGGCCGCTACGGCCAGAGTCATGAAGGACGGCTGGTTCTATACAGGCGACCTCGGATATATGGACAGCAGCAAGTTCGTATATATCACAGGCAGGAAAAAGAATGTCATTGTCACAAAGAACGGCAAGAATATATATCCCGAAGAAATAGAGACACTTTTGAACAGGAGCCCGTATATCAAGGAATCGATGGTGTATGGGAAGGACGACGAGGTCTATGGGGACGTAGTTGTTTCCGCCACCATAGTACCGGATACCGAGAAGCTTCAGGAGGAATTCCCGGGCCGTCAGCCGACGCCCGAGGAGGTCTACGAGCTCATACACAAGGAGGTCAAGAGCATAAACAAGGGCCTTGTTATTTATAAATATATCAAGGACTTCAACCTGAGGGATGAGGAATTTGCGAAAACCACCTCAAAAAAGATAAAAAGATATACCGAAAATAATCAATAACAATACGTATAACAGCGGACCTGCTTGAGGCCTTCACACCTGGGTATTACACCTTCCCGGGACTGACAGCCCTCAAGCAGTCCAAAGCCGGACAAAAATTGTGCAACCGCTGTTGCCTGTTTTCCGCCGCTGCTTCCTGTCCCGCAAAGAGCTGCCGTTCAGGCTCATTCTTCAATGAGCTTATCCATCGAATCCAGGTATTTCTGATTTTTTATATTTACGGAATATTTCGCCTCCTTCTTCCACGAGTCCAGCAATTCCAGGTATTTGCCTTCAAATAATACTTCTCTGGCATCGCTTTTGACTTCATCATAAGCCGACCTTTTTTCCAGCTTTACGACATGGTAGCCGTAAAAGGTCTGGACGATGGCCATATCTCCCGCTTTTGCCTTCAGCGCCCAATCATCGATTTCGTTTTTATTCTGAGCCTGTATTTTAAAAGTATAAAGTCCTTTATTCGTCTCAACGTCAGGATCATCGGAATTGTCGATTGCAAGAGCTTCGAGATCTGCGCCGGCCTTTGCCTTGTTCAAGGTCTCCACAGCCCTTCTTTGGGCCTCCCGGACCTTGTCGTCACTCAGCGCCTCGCTTGTCTCCAGGTCAACCGTGGCAAAAAGTATGTCTCTTACCGTGTAATTATCCAGCTCGTCTTTGTATTTATCGTAATAGCTTTTTATTTCTTCTTCGGATATCTGCATTTTTTCAGCTTCTCCGGCTACCAGTTTCCGAATCAACAGCACCTCTTTATAAACAGCTTCGTATTCCTTGCCTGTGACCCCGAATTTTTTAATGAATTCCGCTTCCAGGACGTCTCCGTCTTTAGAGCCCGACAAGCCCAATTTCAGGTCGTCCACATATGCCCTCGCCTTATCCTCGTCGCCTTTATCGGGAAAAATGCTGTTTTCCCTGGCTTTGATCAGCTGGATCTTCATTTCCTTTATTTTATCAAGAGTACTGTCCTTCACGATATCCGCCGGTAATTTTCCGTCGAGCCTGGTCTTCCAGAATTCCCTCTTCTCATTTTGCTCAAGCTTGTTATTCTCGGCGAGCAATTTATCCCTCTGGACCTGAAGCATTATCATATACTCCGCCTTTGTGACCTTTTCACCGCCTATGTCAGCAATATAATCCTCCCCGGATATGGTGAAATTTGAAAAGGCGGTTGAAAGAAAAATAATGATCAGCACTGCGGCCGGTATTACGATATTGAGTATTTTCTTCAAAACACGATACGCCTCCCCCATCCGATAATTCAAGGAGGGAGGCTCTCTCCCCCCTCCTTGGACCATCAGACTTTTGAACGATTCTGATTTCTTTCCGTCACATGGTCAAGCCATGCCGGTTTGTAAACGGCATTTATTTCGTCAGCTTGAACAGAAAATATGCAACTACGGCAGACTGTGCCCTCGTCGTATGTCCCCTGGGCTGGAAGGCGTTGTTGCCCATTCCGCTCAGAAGGCCTGCCTTAACCATTTCATCAACAGCCTCGGCGGCATAAGAGGAAATGTCGGACCTGTCGGCGAACGCTGCGATTTCCTTATCCGCATTGAGGTCAGCTTCTGTCAGCAGCGATATTTTATACAGCCATACCGCCATATCCTGCCTGGTGAGCTTATCGTCGGCGCCAAATTTCCCGCTGCCTGTGCCCATTGTGATACCAAGCTTTTGAGCAGCCGCGACCGACTGGTAATACGGCGTCCCTTCCTGAACATCGCTGAAGGTGCATATTGCGGTTTCATCCGACAAACCGGCCGCTTTGATGAGCATATCCATGAGGTCGGCCCTTGTGATGTCGGCCGAGGGATTGAACGCACCTCCCGCTCCCGTCAGGATGCCTCTTGCGGCAAGCGCTTCAATGCTTTCCTTGGCCCATGAGGCATTTGCAAGGTCGGTAAACGTGGCGCTCACATAAGCCGCCGCATATTTGCTGAAGTGCTC
>JAEZJL010000072.1 GCA_023415815.1 Bacillota bacterium
GCATACAATGGGTGGAGAAGCCTTCAATAGAAGCTACGCAAATGCTCATGAACCACAGGGATGTTTCGCTCATACTCGCCACGGGCGGAGCCGGGATGGTGAAGTCCGCTTACAGCACCGGCAAACCGGCCCTGGGCGTGGGCCCCGGAAACGTACCCTGCTATATCGAAAAGACGGCAAACGTGAAAAGGGCTGCGACGGACCTGATTCTGTCCAAAACCTTCGACAACGGTATGATCTGTGCCTCCGAGCAGGCGGTGATTGTCGACAGGGAAATTTCAGACGAGTTCGAAGCCTTTATGAAAGAGAATTCCTGCTACTTTTTAAATGATGAGGAGACTGTCAAGCTTGCGAAGCTGGCGATAGACGAGGCGAAATGCGCAATGAACCCGCACGTCGTCGGCCAGAGTGCTGTGACGATCGCCGGTATGGCGGGCCTAAAGGTACCCGAGGGTACGAAAATACTGATAGCCCGCCAGGAGGATGTAGGCCCCGCATATCCGCTGTCCAGGGAAAAGCTGAGTCCTATCCTCGCCTACTATATCGTGGATTCCACCGAGGCGGGCATCAGGAAGGCCGAGCAGATGGTCGAATTCGGAGGGCTGGGCCATTCGTCCGTCATTCATTCGCAGGACGAAAGGGTCATCGAGGAGTTTTCAAAAAGACTGAAGACCGGAAGGCTCATCATCAATTCCCCCTCGTCCCACGGAGCCATAGGCGATATATACAATACGAACATGCCCTCGCTTACCCTTGGCTGCGGCTCCTTCGGAAAAAATTCCACGACGCAGAACGTCTCGGCCGTAAACCTGATCAATAAAAAGAGGGTTGCAAGAAGGAGGGTGAACATGCAGTGGTTCAAGATCCCCGAGAAGATATACTTTGAATTCGGCTCGACGCAGTATTTGAGGGATATGCCCGACATAAGCAAGGCCTTTATCGTGACGGACCCGTATATGGTTAAGCTGGGATACGTGGACAAGGTGCTCTATTACCTGAGGAAAAGACCGCAGTACGTCCACTGCGAGATATTTTCCGATGTGGAGCCGGACCCCTCGGTGGAAACCGTAATGAGGGGCTGCGAGCAGATGAACAGATTCAAGCCCGACGTGATCATCGCCCTGGGCGGAGGCTCGGCAATGGACGCGGCGAAAGGCATGTGGCTTTTCTACGAGCATCCGGACACCGACTTCAATTCGCTGAGGCTCAAATTCATGGATATACGCAAAAGGGTCTACAGGTTCCCAAAGCTTGGAAAGAAGGCCAAAATGGTGGCCATACCCACAACCTCCGGTACCGGCTCCGAGGTAACCTCCTTTGCCGTCATCACGGACAACCAGAAGAATGTGAAATACCCGCTGGCGGACTATGAGCTCACTCCCGACGTGGCGATAATCGACCCTGAATATGTAATGTCGGTACCGCCCTCAGTCACGGCCGACACGGGTATGGACGTCCTGACCCATGCAATTGAGGCTTACGTGTCGATTCTAGCCTCAGACTTTACCGACGGACTGGCGATCAAGGCGATCCAGCTCGTATTCGAGTATTTGCTGAGGGCATACAAGGACGGCAGCGACAGTCTTGCCCGGGAGAAAATGCACAATGCCTCCTGCATAGCGGGTATGGCCTTTACGAATGCCTTCCTCGGGATAAACCACAGCCTCGCCCACAAGCTGGGGGGCGAGTTCCACATCGCTCACGGGAGGGCCAACGCAGTGCTGCTCCCATACGTGATCGAGTATAATGCGCAGAAGCCGACCAAATTCGTCGCCTTCCCCAAATACGAGACCTTCATTGCCGATAAAAAATACGCAGAGATCGCCAGATTCCTCGGATTACCGGCCTCAACAACCGAAGAGGGCGTAAAGAGCCTGATCGATGCCATAAGGGGTTTAATGAAGGAGCTTGATATGCCGGCGACCATAGCGGAATGCAAAGTGGATAAAAGGCAGTTCATGGCGAAGATATCCTATCTTGCGGACAAGGCCTTTGAGGACCAGTGCACGACCGCCAATCCGAGGCTTCCGCTGGTGAGCGAGCTTGAAAAGCTGTACAGGAAGGCTTATATAGGCCCGGACACAAAGTGACGCGCCATTAGTAAACAAGGGGTGGACCCGAAAACGGTCCGCCCCTTTGCACTTCCTTCACAATGATTACGTATTCGCGAAAAACGCTTTACTGTCCCGTAAGAGCGCACTTCATCTAGTTGGAACCGCACTTGTCCCGGTATAATTTTTCGATCGACCTGTCATAGGTTTTTTCTCCGGCTTTGGAAAAGAAGCATCCGGGCACCTCTCCGCTCCTGCGGTGATAAGCGACGCATTCGCAGCATTTGCCGTGCCTCGGACAGGAGTAAGTGCAGGTGCAGGCTGTTTTGGAATCGCAAGCCATTTTGAACCTCCCTGAATCTGATATGACATAATCATTATATTAAAAACCGGCGGAGGTTTCAATGGTTGAAGAAGAACCGTCACCTTGCTGTACTGCTGCAAAAATCCGGCTTGATTTGGCGTATTCCGGCCGGAGAATGCTCCTCTGTGCGAAAATTCGGCAATAACCGCCCCGGGCTCCGTTTTTTATATGCCAAATCGGAAAAATGTGTTATATTATTGGTGAATTCGTATAATTAACACAGACTGAAAGGGATGGCCGATATGGAAAAGCTTTACGGAGTCAATCTGGGGAACTGGCTTGTGCTTGAGAAGTGGATGTCGCCCCAATTATTTGCGGGGACGGTAGCTGCGGACGAAACGGATCTCTGCCTTCAGCTTGGGGAGGAAAAGTTCGGGCGCTTGAAGGCCCATCGGGATACATACATTACCTTTGACGATTTCAGGCATATAAAAGAAAACGGTCTGAATACGGTCCGCCTGCCCGTCCCGCATTTCATTTTCAATGACTGCGAGCCTTATGTGGGGTGTATCGGCTATCTGGATAAGGCCTTTGAATGGGCTGAAGCCACCGGTCTTAAGATACTTATCGATCTGCACACCGCGCCGGACAGCCAGAACGGCTTCGACAACGGCGGAATCTGCGGCGTGTGCAAATGGCATACGAAGCCGGAGAATATCGAAAGAACCCTGACGGTGCTGGAAAAGCTGGCCGCGCGCTACAAGGACCATGCCGCGCTTTACGGCATCGAGCTGCTGAACGAGCCTGTGTCCGAGGAAGTGCTGGCGCACACCAGGAAGAGCTACCCTCCTTCCGACCCGGCCAGGGCGGAGGGCTCATGCGCGGTTCCCATCGAATTGCTCTATGATTTTTATACCAGAGGCTATAACGTCATACGCCGCCACTTGGACGAGGATAAGGCGGTCGTGCTTCACGACGGCTTCCGGCTGAAGCTGTGGAAGGACTTCATGCGAGGGCCCGAATATAAAAACGTGATCCTTGACACCCATCTCTATGTGGGGATGGGTATAGGCGCGGAACTCCCCAAAGGCGCGAGGATTAACCTTGTTGACTATTTGCAGCTTACATTGAAAAAATTTGCCGAGGGCGTAGCCGAGATGCAGGAGTTTTTCCCGGTAGTGATCGGAGAGTGGTGCCTGGCCCACCATCCGACGGATATGCCGGACTACACTCCGATGCAGAAGCAGCTGTCCTACAGGGCTGTGGCTGATGCGCAGCTTTTCGCGTGGGAAAGGGCCGCGGGCTGGTTCTTCTGGAGCTATAAGCTGGTCCCCGGCGTTCCGGGCTGGGATATGCGCGAATGCATGAAAAACAAATGGCTTCCGGCTTTTTAGAGCGCGGAGGAAACGGAGAACCGTTTCCCCCGGATGTGAGAGCAATATGGATAAGTTAAAAAAAGCTTTTCATAACAGCTGGTATATTGTTATTTTAACTGCAGGCCTGCTGCTTGTGATATATATGGTCTGGTCTGCCGTGGCGGACATCCCGGGGACGGAAGTCCCTGAGGCGAGCCTGGGGATGATCGACTTATCCGGAGCGGACCTGGAGAATTCAAGGCCGGTGAAGCTGGACGGGGAATGGGAATTTTACTGGGATCAGCTTCTGGAGCCCGCAGATTTTGCAGCTGGCCGCCCGCAGCCGACGGGCTTTATCCGCGTGCCGCGGTCGTGGAACGGATACCCTGCCGGCGGAAGCGGCCTTAAAGGCCATGGCTGTGCGACCTACCGCCTGAAAATTAAAATTGAGAATCCGGATGTTATATACGGCCTTAAGATACTGCCCATGGGTACGGCCTACAGGCTCTGGATAAACGGGTCATTGTCGGCGGCCAACGGCAGAGTGGGACGGACCGCGGGCGAGACTTCCGCCAGGTACGCTGCAAAAGAGATATATTTCAACACGGATGGGCACCAAATCGAGCTGGTGCTTCAGATATCAAATTTTCAGCACCAGAAGGGCGGCTTCTGGTATTCCATGAGCTTCGGTACGGCGCAGCAGATTGAAAAAAGCGCCATAAAGAAAGCTCTTTTTGACGCGTTTCTCATCGGCGTCCTGTTCATTTTCGGCATCTACCATTTAAACCTTTACCTTTCGAGGAGAAAAGAGCCCTCCACGCTTTATTTTGCGCTGTTCTGCCTCCTGGTGGCAATAAGGTACTCGACCGTTAACGAATATCTGATCGTGAAGCTTTTCAATGACCTCAAGTGGGATATTGTGATCAAAACCGAGTATATGTCCCTTTATCTCATTGTACCCGCATGCCTGGCATTCTTCAGTTCCCTTTACCCCGAAGAGTTTTCTGAAACGGCCGTCCGGGTTATCCAGGCGATCTCGCTGGCATTCAGCGCTTTTGTTCTGGTCACCCCTCCCGGTATATTCTCCTATACCGCGGATATATATCTTTATCACATCATCCTCTGCATCCTGTATGTTTCCTATTCGCTCCTGAGAGCGCTGGCAAAAAGAAAAGAAAATGCGCTGCTGGTCATGGCGGGATATTCCGCCGTGATCGTTACCGGTATAAATGATATCGTCGCCAGGTTCACCGCCGCAAACGCCGGCCTCTACCTGCCGCTGGGGCTGTTCATATTTACCTTCAGCCAGTCCTTCATGCTGTCCGGGCGCTTTTCCAGGGCTCTTTCAGACGTGGAGACCCTCTCGGGGGACCTGCTGGAATACTCTAAAGAGCTTGAAAGAATGGATAAAATAAAGGACGAATTTCTGGTCAACACCACCCACGAGCTGAAAACGCCCCTGAACGGGATAGGCGGGATCGCAGAATCGCTGCTGGAGGATTCGGGCAGGGCGGACCTGAGGGGGGAAGGAGACTTGAAGCTTATAATTTCAAGCGTCAGGAGGCTTTCGTCCCTGGTGAACGACATCCTGGACTACTCCAGGATGAAGCACAACGACATACGCCTGGACAGGGTACCGGTAGATGTATGGCAGGTTGCCGAGGTGGTGCTGTCTCTGCTCGGGCCGCTGGCGCGCGGGAAGCAGCTCGCGCTGGAAAACAGCATACCCGGGGACGCGCCCTTGATAACGGCAGATGAAGGCCGGCTGAGGCAGATACTGCAAAATCTCATAGGCAATGCCATAAAATATACCGAAACCGGCGGAATAACGCTCAGCGCCGCTACACGGGATAAAATGCTGGAGATCTCCGTCGCAGATACGGGGAAGGGCATACCTGCAGACAGGCTGGAGGATATTTTTCTGCCCTTCACGCAGGCGGCCGCTTCGGATGAAAGCGGCTACAACGGCACGGGCCTCGGGCTAAGCATCACGAAGCGGCTTGTGGAAATCCACGGCGGGACGATAAATGTCAGGTCTGAGGCGGGGAAGGGCTCGGCATTTACCTTTACCATGCCGATAGACCGCAATGCGTCCCGGAGGGAAAACGCGGGCGCGGCAAAAACCGGGACTGCACTTCACAGCGGAGTCCTCGCGGGGGAGGAGCCGGCGGCCGATGGGATATATGCCGGCAAGGACGCACCGACGATACTTGTTGCAGACGATGAACCTGTAAACCTTCAGATATTTGTGAGCATTTTTGCGCGGGAGAATTATAACATCATCACGGCGGTCAACGGCGCGGATGCCCTGGAGAAGGCGTTGAACGGAAAAAAGCCCGATCTGGTGATCCTGGACGTCATGATGCCCAGAATGTCCGGGCTGGAGGTGTGCAGGCGGATAAGGGAAAGGTATGCGCCGTTTGAAGTACCCGTGCTGGCGGTGACGGTGAGGAACCGGCCCGAGGATATCCTGGCGGGCTTTGAGGCGGGAGCCAACGATTTCCTTTCAAAGCCGTTTGACCGGAAGGAGCTGAAGGCGCGGGTCAGGACCCTGCTTGAGCTTGAAAGGGCGATAAGCCAGGCGGTAGCTTCCGAGCAGCATTTCCTTCAGGCGCAGATAAAGCCGCATTTTATATACAACGCCCTGAACTCGATCATAGCGCTTTGCCGCATAAACCCGGAGAAAGCGAGAGAAGTGCTTCTTGAATTGAGCAATTACCTGAGAAGCAGCTTCGACTTCAAAAATACCCGGAGATTTATCCCTCTGGACGAGGAAATAAGCATGGTAAAATCCTATCTCGCCATAGAGAAGGCAAGATTTTCGGAAAGATTGAATGTTATAATGGATATTGACAAAACGGCAAAGCCCGACATCCCTCCGCTCATCCTGCAGCCCCTTGTTGAAAACGCCGTCAGGCACGGGCTTATGCGCAAGCCTGAAGGGGGCACGGTAAGGATATCGGTAAAGGATATGGAGGAATATGTGCTTATAAAGGTCGGGGATGACGGGGCCGGTATGGATGAAGAGAAGCTTTCGGAAATATTCGACGGAAAGCGTAAGTTTTCCGAAACGGGCATCGGCCTTCTCAACATAGACGGCAGGATGAGATCCCTTTACCGCTACGGACTTGTTATCGAATCGGTCCCGGGAAAAGGCACTGTCGTGACTTTAAAAATACCAAAGGAGGATGGCGATTATGAAGGTAATGCTGATCGATGATGAAAAACTGGCTCTGGATGAGCTGGGCTACATGCTTTCCCAATATACCGACGCGGAAATCATCGGGACTTTTACCGACCCTGTTGAGGCTCTGGAGCAGATCACGGTCAGAAAGCCCGATATCTTATTCGTGGATATAGAGATGCCCGTAATCAGCGGGTTGAACCTTGCCAGGGAGGTGTCCGGCCTGTCAGGGAGCACAGAGGTCGTTTTTATTACGGCCTATGACAGATATGCGCTCAACGCCTTCGACGTCAATGCCCTCGACTATGTCCTCAAGCCTGTGATCCGGGACAGGCTGGATCAAACCATGGATAAAATCCGCCATAGACAAAGAAAAAACGTAAATATCGGTAGAAGCCTGATGAACAAGCTGGACAATATGGAACGGCTCATCAGGCAAAGCGGCGAGAAATTCGCCGTGTGGGACAACGACGGCTTTTCACTTCTTAAGGCGTCCGATATATCCTATATAGCCGTTGATAACGGCATAACGTCCGTTTTCGCCGGACAGGGGAGATATATAGGGAAGGACGGTATCGAAGCCTGGGAAAGAAAGCTTTCCGGATACAACTTTTTAAGGTGCCACAGGGGCTATCTTGTCAATATGGACCGCGCAGAGAAAATCGTTCCCGGCGAGAACGGGTGCTGCCATATCGTTTTGAGAAACGAAAAGGCGAATATACCCGTCAGCAGAAGCAAAACTAAAGAACTGAAGTCCAGATTCGGGTTATAATTCCGGTTAAAACCGGGCTATTCCGTTCAAGTACCTTTTTCTACAGGTAAAGACTCATTTTTTGCAATTCGCCAAAATAATCCCCCATCCGATTAACGGCCTGTAATATAATTTGGTTGTCTGTATACTTGTATAAGTATACGGAAAGGCAGGCAATTTAAGGAAGGATTTGAGGGGTATGAGTCCAAAAAGAAGCAGAATTATATCAGTATTGC
>JAEZJL010000315.1 GCA_023415815.1 Bacillota bacterium
CTGTCGTAGTTCCTCCTATTGTTACCGCTTCCTCGTCAGTTCCGCTTATATCTACTGCCTGTGCCGTTGTTTTCGTTCCTGTCAGAATTACCAGACCGGTCCCATTGACGACATTGACCTCGCCGGACCTGATCTCGCCGCCGACGTTGATGCTGTTGCCGCCACCTGCCGAAGGTACCGTCAGGACAAGGGCCACACCGGAGGTCGTATTGATCGGGTTCGTTGTTGCCGCCGCCACCTTAACGGTTATGCTATAGGCGATACTGCTCTTTCCCGCTTCACTTACCGTTAATATGAAGGCTTTCGTGCCGCCAGCCGCAGCGATATCCCCGGTATTTACCGTAAATGTGGGGGCTGTTGCCGTCCCTCCCGCGGTCACCGCTTCACCGTCCGCTCCGCTTATCCTTACTTCCTGTGCCGCTTTTTTCGCTCCTGTCAGAACTACCAGGCCGGTCCCATTTACAACCTTGACTTCGCCGGACTTGACCCCGCCGCCGACATTTATGCTGTTACCCCCTCCGGCTGAAGGCGCCGTCAGGGCAAGGGCCATATCGGAGGTCGGAACCAGGGACTCTACTGTCGCCGTACAGGTGATATCTTTTGTTAAAGCCGCCCCTCCCTTTGAGTCCGCATATGCATTTACAGGGATGGTCACCGTTAACAGCTTGTTTTCATCATAGTCCGTGCCGTCCCACGCAAGCTCAAGCCTTAATTCCTTTGAGCTTATCCAGATAACGGACTGTTTGGTTATATGGGCATCCGTTACCGCCTTACCTGACAATTGAATATCATTTATTTTATTCTCGACAAAGGTTCCTCCTGTCAGAGTAACCGTCAGCGCATCCGCGTCCATCGATGCTTCCGAGCCGTTTGTTCCGGGTGACGCCGCCCATGCTGCCGATATACTTTCAGGATCATTTACCGCTTTAAAGGTTACTCCGCTTGTACAGGTAAGCGGAGCTTCCCGCCCTGCGACCTCGGCTGCCGCACACTCCAGCTTCATATCCGTCAGATTACCGTCATAATCCGCTTTGCTGTTCCCCGACAGGGCTATGGCAGCTTCGGTATCACTTACCCTTGTTACTCTTCCCATGGTTACACCCACGGGCAGGTTGGCAAGCTTCCAGTTGGAGGCTGTCAAAGTATCCGCAAACTTCATGCCGGTCAGCTTCACGGTGATGAGCTCTCCGTTTTCTGAGCCCTCGGCAATGCTGCCGTCATCCGACATCGATATTCCGGAGGGTGCGCTGACAGTGACATTGAATCTTGTTGTCGCGGAGTTGTAGCCTGATTTGGAGCATGTGACCGTAATTTCAGCAGTACCTGCGGCCACACCCGTTATCGTAAGCTTATTTCCCGAAAAAGTCACCGTCGCTGCCGAAGTATTATTGGATGACGCGCTTACAGCAGCATCGGCAGGATTGCTGCTTACGGTTAATTCAACTGCGCCGCCTGCATTTACGGTCTGTGCAGGGATCGCGCTTATCGTTATATTCGGCGTATTGTTGCCATTGTTTCCGCCACCGGGGCTGCTGGGAGCTCCCGGATTGCTGCCACCTGCGGGAGGCGCCGGTCTATCAACCTTCACACCCTCCGCCGCTTTGATTGTCGTCGTCGGAGCGCTTATTGTCACTCCCTGGGCGCTTACCTCGGCAGTTTCAATGGTTCCGGTCCCGGTTACGTTGGCCTTTGCGGCCACGACGAGATTTGTCACCTTTACGCCGGATGCCACATTAATCGACGCATTTGCAGCGGATTCGGATACTTCCAGCTTCCCGACGCTGCCTGCGGCGACGTCAAGCTTTACATTATCCGCCTTTATCTGAACGGACTCAAAGCGGCCCTGCAGGATGATGGGCTCACTGGAATCAACGTTTTCAGCGATCGTCACATAGCCGAAGCCGCCGCCTGTGACGCCCTGCTCTTCAAGCTTGCCTCCGGATTGCATTTCCACGTTTCCGACGGTTGTTTTCCCAACGGCCACGATTCTCACCTTGTTGTCTTCTTTAATGATAATGATGCTCGTGAATTGAGAATCTTCTATGACTATGCTGTTCGGCCCTCCGCCTTTCACAATGGTGCTTCCGCTGACGGTGATGTTCTTCAGCTTTACATTTCCGCTGCCCACGCCCTCGCCGATGATAAGATTGCCTTTTATAACCGTGTTCTCCAGGGTTACATCGGGTGCGTTGATTGCGACGCTTCCATCCACATCTCCCGCGGAATATGAGCCCGCCTTATCGTAGGCCACCTTTACGTTGTCCAGATAGCATCTTTCAAGAACCGCCACGGCCTGTCCCTTTGTCAGCAATCCCGTAGGACTGAACGTGTTGTCGGGGTTGCCCTGCATATAGCCCTGTTTTACAACAGCGCTTATCGCGCCCCTGCTCCATGCGGGAATCTTAGCCGCGTCCTTGAACTTTCCGGCATCGGAAAGATTTGTTTTTGTATCAAGCTTCAACAGCTTTGTTATAATCACCGCATATTCCTGCCGTGTCATGTGGTCATTCGGCCTGACCGTCCCGTCGGGAAGCCCGACCAGGTAGCCCGCCTTTTTTGCAACGGCCATATCATTGAAAAAAGCATCTCCGGTTTTTACGTCCTTGAAATTTCCGGTATCCTTTTCCGCAAAGCCAAAGGCTTTATTCGCTATTGCCGCCAATTCCGCCCTTGTGATGGAATTGTCCGGTTTAAACGATCCGTCCTTGTCAAGCGTGATAAACCCTTTCTCAACGAAGCTCTGAATGTTTTTCTCAGCCCAGTGTCCGCTGTAGTCCGTTGCAGCCTGCTGCCCGAAAATTGCCGCCGGAAACAGCAGCAGCATGCACAGGACCAAGCTTATTACTCTTGCCGGGATATTTCTTTTAGCCATTTACTTTCCTCCTCAATTTTGTTTACATAACCTTCAATTATATACAACTCATTTCATAATAAATAAAAAAGCCTGACATTCCACCTACCGAAAGTTAGGTAAAAAGTAAGGCTTTTTATAATTTTTGAAAATTCAGCAGATTATGTTAAGACGTCTTGCCCTGTCTACCGCCTGGGTGCGCTTGTTGACTCCAAGCTTGGAAAAGATGTTTTTGACATACCATTTGGTAGTTCCCGTTGTTATGTAAAGTTTTTCGGCAATTTCATCGTTGGAAAGACCTTCCGCGATCAGCCTGAGAATCTCTACTTCCCTTTTTTTCAGAGGCTCCGCAAGCTCATGGACATCCCTGATTTCTTTCCTGAACAATTTATCGATAAATCCCGGAGCCGCGTCTCTCGCTTTATAAGCCAGCTCCAGAACCTCGCTTCCCTCGTCGAGAAAACATCTTTCATAGCCTTCAGGGGCGGCTATTGTCAGGGCTTCTCTCATACAATCCAGAGCTTCGGCTTCCATCCCCAGGTTTTTTTTGACCAGGGCGGACAGCGCCAGCACGGTAATTAACTCTCCGTACCTTCCTTCTTTTCTCGTAAGCTCTTCTTTCTCTGCAAGCGCCGTACGGGCCTCGAGGAAATCCTTCCGAGCTATCATCGCCCTTAAATATGTAAAATACGGGTTGATGTCCGATATCCCGGATACCCTGTCAAAGGTGGTCCCCGGCTCCTTCAGCCACACGGAAACCCTCTCGGCATTTCCTTCCCTGAGATACAGCTCCATTTCCAAGGCTTCGAAAAATACGGCAATCCTGTGGGCGACAAAATCCTTGAAATAAGCTTTTAAACGATACGCTATTTCGAAGGCCCTATCCTTTTCCCCCACACTATAAAGCAAAAGCACCAGATACCATTCCCCCAGCCCTGCCAGATGGGCAAATCCCAATTCCCTGTATGAGGCTATGCCCTCCTCCAGATACTTTTGAGCTTCCGCCAGCCTGTTGGAGCAATACAGCAGCATCCCCATAGGCAGATAGACGATCTTGGCCATAGGCAAATGATTCCCGCTGTGATC
>JAEZJL010000318.1 GCA_023415815.1 Bacillota bacterium
CCTTCAGAACGTCGTACAGCTCTTCAAATGTCGCAGGAGCCTTCAGTCCGTATTCTTCAAGCAAATCGGTGCGTATGAGGAGTCCGGCATTATAGATGGGCTTGTCTGCGATCCTCGGCATAAAATAAAGGTTGCCGTCTGAAGCTTTACAGTCTTTAATATCCTCCTGGAGCTCGAATTGTTCAATCAAGCCCTTGAAATTCGTCATGACATTCTCATATTTATTGATAGCCACCAACGCCCCGTTAAGCCCGTAGCTCGCGTATGGATTTATACTCGCGTCGATGTTCAGCAGCAGGTCGGGAGCGCTTCCCGTATTTAGAGCGACCGTGATTTTGTTTTTATAATCGCTCATGGGATATGCCTGAACATTTATTTTGGCATTGCAAAGCTTTTGGGCTTCCACCAGCGGCAGCCAGTCGGGATTGAAGGGATACGTCGGGTTGTCATAGTAGCTCATTGAAAACTCAATCGGTTTTTCCGCCGTCGTCTGGGCATCCACGCCTGCCCCGGAAGAGGATTGACTGCTGCCGGATGCGTCCGATGGCTGCGATGCGTTTTGAGCCCCGCAGGATATAAACAACAAAGCTGTCATCAGTAATGCCATTGCCATAGCCAATGATTTGACTTTAAAGTTCCTCATAAATGCTCCTCCTCATATTAAGCTTTTACTTAAACCCGGATACTTCATAAAACCTTTGAAATACCCTTGCTTCTGCCACAGCCTCGATAACCGTTATAATTCAACTGCAGTCGACCCCGACTGTTCAATGATTTCTTCCGCCGTGACCTCCCGTCCAAGGCTGTCCGACAGGTAGATACCCTCGCCGATGAGCATCATCTGGAGCGCGATATCCGCGGTCGGTATCAGCGGGACCCGCCCCTGCAGCGCAGCTATCCAGTGGTGCTGGCTCAGATCATACGCGTCCGCGTTTGGCCTCAAATCATGCAGCCTTGTATCCATCCGGTCGAGGTTTGTGGTCGCGTCGATCTCAAGGTCGCCGAGATTGTAGAAATACCCGAAGGGATTCAAACGGATGCCGCCCTTTGACCCGAGAATATAGCTCCGTTCGAAGGAATCCAGGTTTACTGCCCAGGATTGGATGATATCCATGGTGACATTTCCCTTGAAACGGATCAGCCCCATCCCGAATTCTTCGACGTTGTAGCCGCTGAACTCCCTTCTCTGCTCGTCCATGTCGAGCTCCTGGTATATTTTCCCGCTCACGCGCTGGATCTCCGGCATGCCCATCAGATAAAGTATTTGAACGATATTGTAAATGCCTACGTCAAATAGCGCTCCGCCTGCCGCGATCTCTTTTTTTACAAAGTCGGGCTTGCCGTAGCCGTCCACAAACGGCCTGCCTCTGCGCCTGTGGCCTGATGCCCTTGCGTGGTATATCCTGCCGATTTCCCCTTTGTCAATGATGATTTTGGCCGCCCTGGCTTCCTTCAAAAAAAGCGTGGCCATCTGGACATGCAGCATTTTCCCGCATTCCTTCGCCGCATCGATCATCGCCTTCCCGTCAAAGTAGGAGCCGGCGATAGGTTTCTCGCAGTATGCGTGTTTCCCCGACCTGAGAACCTCGATCGTAACCGGGGCGTGCAGATTATTATGCAGGCATATGTCGACGGCGTCCAAATCGTCCCGTTTAATCAGTTCACGGTAATCCGTGTATGTATTGGGTATTTTATAGCTTTCCGCCACTGCCGCCAGTTCGGTTTCGTTTACATCCGCCGCCGCAACGATTTCCACATCCGGCATGTCCTTGTAGTTGTTCAAATGGAATTTCCCTATCTGTCCGATACCGATGATCCCGATCCTTACCTTTTTGCGGCCCTCCGCCTCCTGATCCGATAGAGATAGTACGTAACGCTTCATTTATCACAGCCTCCTCTTTACAGCCGAATATGTCCTACAGACGTGCAATGGCGCGGCGTATCGATGCCACCTGCCATTCCACCTCCGGGACCGAATAGCCTGCCTCAATACCGAAACAACCTTTATAGCCTGAATCCAGCAGCAATTTCATTTCGTCGATCACTCTGGGCAGCGGCCAGCCGTGAGGCGTAGGTCCATCCACATTAAAATGCGTGTGCATCGTGTAAGGTGCGACAAGCGCATCTCCCTTATCCTCGTCAACCTTCCACCGCCCGATGTGGAGAAGAACTTTATAAGCAGGGTGTGAAACGGCTTTATAAACCTTATCCATATTTTCAGGCGACAGCGACGGTCCGAAGTGATTCTCGGGACCTATGAAAAACCCGTAGCTGTCGGCAATTTTGCAATACTCCCGGTAGCGCTTTACAATCAGCTCGAACTGCTCGTCGATCATGTCGAGGCTTCTTCCTCCCATATCGATACGAACCGTGCGCGCACCCAGCTTACCTGCCGCGTGCAGATACGCGAGGGCGTTTTTATAGTGCAGCTCGGTTTCCTCGGGAGTGTCCCCCCATATGCAGGCGTGATCGACTGCCATGTTAACCAGTGTCAGATCCTTTTCTTTCAAAGAATTTTTAACCTTTTTCAGATAGTCCTCGTCCACACCCGGCAATGTCCCATTCGGCGGACTGCACCATAGGTCTGCCGTATTCAGCCTGTACCGGTACTTCATACTTTCCAGATAGCCGAAGACATCCATTTCCCCGCTTTCTATCAAGCTGTGCAGCGAATAAGATGATACCGAAATTTCCATGCGATACTCCTCCTTATTGAAGTCTCGGAAATCCTTGAGGATTTCCTTTTTTTATTTCAGAGGCAGATATTTTTCCGACCTCTAAAAATCCATCGGCATTTATTCAGGTCCTGCGGCCTCCCCGATACACCCCGGAAAAAGCATTATAATCTCCATGCCAGGATTCAATTTAAAATGCCTGTATTATAAAATGCTGCCGGGCAGGTATACCCTATTGATGATAAGAAACGGAAATTTGAGGATTTATATGCTATTGCCGGGCCATACGGACAAACAGGCGGCGAATGCCTGAAACAGCGGCCGGCCCATCATTTTCCGGCGCGCAGACAAATACGTGCCGTTTCTTTTCCATACACTTCTGTATCCTATTTGTCTTCATAGAATTCTCCTTAAACAAACAAGTATGATGAGCAGCTATATTTTATTAATGTTATTACAATACTTATTATAATGGTTATAATAATTCTTGTCAATATAGTACTAACAAAACTTTTACCGAAAAAATGTACTGAAAAACGGGCAATGAGAAAAAATCAGGTTTGACTATTCAAAATCCGGAAGCCATTGGAAGTACATCATTTCTGCCGCTCCCTTGGCGATGGTGTCATAACACTGGTCGTCATGCTTCACCGTAATATACGGCTCAAAAGGCTTGCGGGAGTTGATTTCCCGTTCTACGACCGGCCCCATGACCTGGTACAGCTCCTGCGGTATGCCGCCTATGACTACTTTTTCCGGCCAGGTAATGCTGGCTGCGGTAGCCAAAGCCTTTCCGAGAATCACCGCATTTTCCGAGGCCACCTCAACAGCACGCGTATCACCGGAACGGATGCGTTTGGTATATTCCTCCCATTCATCCTTGTAAGAACGCTTGAATTCATAATCCTTTTCGTAATACTTTGTTAAAAATCCGTTTCTGGATACGTCCGTATGCAGGCAGTCATAGTTCCCGCAATGCGGGCACTTTTTGTGGAGCTTGCCCATGGGAATATGGTCGATTTCAGAGGAATACCCGCGAACGCCCCGGAGAATATTGCCCCCTGTAATGATTCCGAACCCCAGGCCCTCGCCCATATACACATACATAAGGTTGTCCGTTTCCATCGAAATAGCCGAAAAGTAGGCTGCAAGGTTCGTATCGTTTTCCATGACGATTGGCTTGCGGATGGCCTCCCTCATAAATTTTTTTATAGGCTGGTTTTGGAAGAGCTTATTCTCAGAAACCACGATGTAATCACTCTGCTCGTTCAAGATTCCTCTCATGATGATTCCGGCTCCGATGACCATCTCAGGATCGATTCCGTTGACCCCGAGGAAATCATCGAAGACCTCCTTGACCCGCTCCATCAAACGGTTGACATCATCGAACGGCTGGGCCTCATAGGTCTTGCGGCTGATAATATTCCGGGCCAGGTCAATCAGGCAGAGGGACATGCACCAATCCAGATGCAAATCGAGGGATATGATGTAGAAGCGCTTATGATTGAGGTTGATAAACTTCGGGAAACGGCCGACGTATTTGGAAGTCCTGGCTTCCGTTTCCTTTATCAATCCCGCGTTCATCAATAGATTGATCATGTTGGAAACGGTCGCGAAGCTTAGATTGAGCTCGTGGGCGATCTGTTTTTTGGTATTGTACTCCCTGAACCTCACGTAATCGATAATGCTTTTCAGATTCTTATATTTCAAGTCAATAAGATTATCAACTGTAAGCATGTCCCATACCCCATTGCTTTCTGTTTTATACTCATCTGTATTATTATGCCACACTTAGCGCCTGTTTTCACTATTTTCCCGTAAAAATAGTGCTCCGAAAACGACTACGGCGATCATATTGATGACAAACGTGTAAAAATATATCTGCCGGATACTGAACAGGTCGCTTAAAACCCCGCCAAGCAGGCTTCCGTTAATTGAAGTCCCTATAAATGTAACAAGTCCGTTCAAAATTTGTCCGGACGCTCTCAGCTC
>JAEZJL010000359.1 GCA_023415815.1 Bacillota bacterium
ACCCGATACAGACCTTCCCGGACAGGGAAAAGTCCTGGAGGGCCATGTATGGCATATACTTTGGTTATGAAGGCCAGGATGCGGCAATACCGGCCGTAAATGAAGCGGTCGGCATATTGAAGGGCCAGGTTCTAGTTATAGGGCCTGAAGGCAAGCCGCTCTACCACGCGGCTGCTTGCGTGCTGTCGAACTATACGGCGGCCCTGTCGTATGCGGCGGGAAGCTTGCTTGAGAGGGCGGGTATTTCACGTGAGGACGGGATGAAGGCCTTCGGCCCCCTGCTCAGGAACACCTCGGCCAACATCATCGCCGAAGGAAGCGTAAAAGCGCTTACCGGACCCATAGCAAGGGGCGATACGGCGACCGTGCTCGGGCATCTTGCCGCAATAGGGGCCGACGACCGCGAAACGGCCGAGCTTTATAAAATCCTCGGCAGGCTTACGGTAAAGCTCGCCCGGCTTAAGGGCGGCATCGGCGGCGAACAGGCCGCGGCTCTGCTAGAAGCGCTGGAGTAGCTGTGCTATAAAAAATTGGTTAAGACGTAAAGCGGTTTTACAGCAGATAATAAGGGAATACAGTAAAAACAGATGAATTTAATTTTTTCATTGCATATAGCTTTTCATTGAGGAGGATTTGCCTTGGATACCGAAAGCTTGAGAAAGCTGCTTGAAGCCGTAAAAACTGGCGGGGTCAGCGTGGACAACGCCATGTCCGAGCTCAAAAAGCTGCCCTTTGAGGATATTGGCTTTGCAAAGGTTGACCACCACAGGAACCTCCGGAACGGATATCCCGAGGTCATTTACTGTCAGGGCAAGACCGTCGGGCAAATCAAAGCCATAGTATCTAGGCTTATGGAGCACGGCAACAACATCATGGCCACCCGCGCAAGCGAGGAAGTATATGAGGCGGTCAGGGAGATTACTGAGGACGCCGTATACTATGAAGCAGCTAGGATTGTCGTGGTAAAAAGAAGAGAAATCGCCGCAGGCGAAAAAATAATCGCGGTAGTTACCGCCGGTACCTCGGACATACCCGTAGCGGAGGAGGCCGCCGTGACTGCGGAGACCATGGGCAACCGGGTCGAGAGGCTATATGACGTGGGCGTGGCCGGAATACACAGACTCCTTGCAAACACCGACGCGCTGATGAGGGCAAACGTGCTCATCGTGGCCGCCGGCATGGAGGGAGCGCTTGCCAGCGTCGTCGGCGGGATCGTGGACAAGCCGGTCATCGCCGTGCCTACCAGCATAGGCTACGGCGCGAATTTCGGGGGGCTTTCAGCCCTTCTGACCATGCTGAACAGCTGCGCCAGCGGCATAGGCGTTGTGAATATCGACAACGGCTTCGGCGCAGGCTACCTTGCCGCTATGATCAACAAGCTTTAAATTTTGGAGGACAAATTGTTGAAGATATTATATTTTGATTGTTTTTCGGGAATCAGCGGAGATATGACGCTGGGCGCCCTGCTCGACCTGGGGATAGACGCGGATGTATTCAAGCGGGAGCTTGACAGGCTGAACCTGCCCGGTTATGTGGTTCATATAGAAAGAAAGCTCGCCAAGGGTATAGCGGGCACCGATATTGACGTGATTCTGACGCAGGACGACGAGGGCGGAAACCATGAACACGAGGATGACCATTCCCGCCATAATCACAGCCATCCCCATGACCACAACCATCACAGCCACGGGCATGAGTCCCACGGAGGGACGGAGCGGAGCCTGGGCGATATAATGGCGATCATCAACGGCAGCGGGCTTTCGCAGCGCATCAAGGATTTCAGCGGAAGGGTATTCGCCGAAATAGCCGCCGCTGAAGCAAGGGTGCATGGCAAACCGATTGACGAGGTGCATTTCCATGAAGTCGGCGCCGTTGATTCCATCGTTGATATAGCGGGGACGGCCATATGCCTTGAACTGCTTGGGATAGACAGGGTGTACGCCTCACCCCTGCATGATGGAAAAGGGTTTATAGAATGCAGGCACGGGATCATCCCCGTACCGGTCCCGGCTGTTGTAGAAATGCTTGCGGGAAGCGGTATACCGCTGATATCCGAGGATGTACCGACGGAGCTGGTGACGCCCACCGGCATGGGCATTATAAAATGCCTGGCGGAAAGCTTCGGGGACAGGCCGGACATGAGGATAGACCGGACGGGCTACGGCATAGGAAAGCGTGAAACAGGCAGGCTGAACGCGCTCCGTGTTTTTATAGGTGAGCCGTTCGGGGATGCTTCGGAGGGCGACGAGATCGTCGTAATGGAAACGAACATAGACGACTCTTCCCCGGAAATTATAGGCTATACGGCGGAAAAGCTTTTTGATAAAGGCGCCCTGGACGTTTTTTATACGCCGATTTACATGAAAAAGAACAGGCCGGCATTCATGCTGACAGTGCTTGCGCATCCTGAAGACGAAGAGATGCTTGCGAATATCATACTGACCGAGACGACCACGCTGGGCATAAGAACAAGCCTGTCGAGGCGTTATTGCATGGAGCGCGAGACGGTCGGCGTCGCTACGGCCTACGGGGAGGCCAGGGTGAAAATAGCCTCCAGAGGCGCTTTCCGCAAGGCTGCGCCCGAATACGAGGACTGCAGGAGGCTGGCAGGACTGCACGGCGTCCCGATATCGAAGATATATGAAACGGTAATGGAAAATGCAAGAAAAAAATTCGGTCTATAACAGATTCTCGGATTACCTCAGGAACAGATACTCCGCCAGGGTCTACAAGCTGCCGGTCTGTATCCCGGTATCCTGTCCCAACAGGGACGGGAGGCTCGGCGGCAGCGGCTGCATATTCTGCGGCAGCGAGGGGGCGGGCTTCGAGAGCCTGCCGGAATCGCTGCCGGTACGCGAGCAGCTCCTCCGCAATGCCGAATATATCCGGGAAAATTACAAGGCGGAGAAATTTATCGCATACTTTCAGAACTATTCAAACACCTACCTTCCACTGGACAGCTTCGGGCGGTATATGCAGGAAGCCTGCATGGAAGGGATCGCGGCAATCTACATTTCTACGAGGCCGGACTGCATCAACGACGCGTGGCTGGCCCTCCTTGAAGGACTCAAATCCGAAAAGCGGCTTGACATCGTTATCGAGCTCGGGCTCCAGTCGGTAAACCTCCGGACGCTTCAAAGCCTTGCCAGAGGCCACGGCCTGGCCGAATTCATCGACGCGGTCCTCAGGATAAAGCGCTTCGGACTGGAGACCTGCGCGCATGTCATCAACGACCTGCCAACGGACAGCAGCGAGGATGTGACCGAAGGCGCGCGGATACTCTCCGCCCTTGGAGTGGATCAGGTCAAGTGCCACTCTCTCTATATATTGAAGGGGACGGTCCTCGGGGACATGTACGAGCGTGGGGAGCTCACGCCTCTGACCATGGAGGAGTTCATAGCAAGGACTATAGCCTTTCTTGAAAACCTTTCGCCCGCAATCGTCGTGCAGCGTCTTATAGGCAGGGCCCCCGAAGAAAGGACGCTTTTCTGCAGCTGGAATACCAGCTGGCGGAAAATACACGATGAAATAGAGCGGAGGATGCAGCTCGAAGGCAGCTTCCAAGGCAGGTTGTTCAATTACCTGAACGGCGAACGCTGCCTGGGGGGCTTTTTATGAAAAACGCCGGTTTACAATCAGGTAGGCGTTCTATATAATAAATGAATATATGCAGACGGCAAATTTTTATTTATATAATTTTTGTATTATTATAAAATTTTATATAAGCGAGGGAAATCATGAATAACGAACTGGTCCTTGTACTGGACTTCGGCGGGCAATACAATCAGCTCATCGCCCGGAGGGTGAGGGAGGCGAATGTATACTGCGAGGTTCTTCCCTACAATTCCCCCATTGACAGAATCAAAGCTCTGAATCCCAAAGGCGTCATTTTTACGGGAGGCCCCGCCTCCGTGCTTGATCCGAAGGCGCCCTTCTGCGACAGTGAAATTTTTAACCTCGGCATCCCGATACTCGGAATCTGCTACGGCATGCAGCTCATGGGGCTTATGCTGGGCGGCGGCGTGAACAGGGCCCTTCAGAGGGAATACGGAAGGGTGGAGGTCACGCTTGGGGCCGAAAGCGAGCTCTTTAAGTCGGCAGAGGGCGACACCGTGTGCTGGATGAGTCATACCTTTTTCGTAGACAGACTCCCGGAGGGCTTCAGGAATACGGCTGTTTCTGCGAACTGCTGCAACGCCGCCATGGAGGACCCGTTCAGAAAGCTTTACGGCGTACAGTTCCATCCCGAGGTTATGCATACTCCCAGGGGCAGGGAAATCCTGAACAATTTTCTCTATGCCGTCTGCGGCTGCAAGGGCGACTGGAAAATGTCCTCCTTTGTGGAGGACGCCATAAGCACCATCAGGGAGAAGGTGGGTACAAAATCCGTGCTCTGCGCCCTTTCGGGGGGCGTAGACTCCTCTGTCGCCGCGGTGATGATGCATAAGGCTGTCGGCAAACAACTCACCTGCATCTTCGTGGACCACGGACTGCTCAGAAAATATGAAGGCGACCAGGTTGAGCAGGTTTTCAGGGAAAAATTTGATATAAACCTCATAAGGGTGAACGCCGAGGAAAGATTTCTCCAAAAGCTTGCCGGAGTTACCGAACCGGAGGCCAAGCGCAAGATCATCGGAGAGGAATTCATAAGGGTGTTCGAGGATGAGGCAAAGAAGATAGGCAGAGTGGATTTCCTTGTGCAGGGGACCATCTACCCCGACGTCATAGAGAGCGGAGCGGGCGACGCCGCGGTGATCAAAAGCCATCACAATGTCGGTGGACTGCCCGATCATGTGGATTTTAAAGAGATCATCGAGCCGCTGAGGAACCTTTTCAAGGACGAGGTGCGCAAGGCCGGTGAGGAGCTGGAGATACCCGAGGAAATCGTATGGCGGCAGCCGTTCCCGGGACCGGGCCTGGCGATCAGGATCATCGGCGACATAACAAAGGAAAAGCTTGAGATACTGAGGGATTCCGACCACATTTTCAGGTCGGAGATCGCCGAGGCGGGCTTGAACAGGGAGATCAACCAGTACTTTACCGTGCTTACCGGCATGAGGAGCGTCGGCGTAATGGGCGACGAAAGGACCTACGACTACACGCTGGCACTGAGAGCCGTCACGACGACGGACTTTATGACCGCCGACTGGGCAAGGATACCGTATGACCTGCTTGAAAAGATCTCAAACAGGATCGTAAATGAAGTAAAGCATATCAACAGGATTGTATACGACATCACCAGCAAGCCCCCGGCGACGATCGAGTGGGAATAAGCAGCGCATCCCCGGAAGCCCGTATAATAAAAGGATTTCCGGGGATTTTTATTTAAAACACCAGTTTGCGGAAAGGCGCTTTTGCGGCGTTTATTCCATACTGTATATTGCGCTGTTATTATAGCCCTAACGAAAACCGGCAGTGTCCTTTCACTGCAAAGATAGTAACGTGAGCGGCGTTAAAATGGTTTATGCGCACTCATTCCCCAGGGGCAGTACAACCTTTAAGGTAAACACCCCGTCCTGCGCCTTAAAGGAATAGTAGCCTCCATGCATCTCGGTAATCATTTTAATGCTCTTCACCCCGAATCCGTGCCCTGGACAGCTGCTTTGCGGCAAGCCGTTGTGCATCTTGAGCTTCCCCTCGTATGGATTTTTGATGGAGATCAGCAGGTTTCCCATGTGCAGCTGGCAGTTTATGTGCACAATCCTTTGCGTTTCACCGCCGCACTGCGCAGCGGCGGAAACGGCGTTTTCAACTCCGTTGGAAAGCAGGGCGGAAAGCTCTGTTTCCGAAAGCGGAAGATCGTCCGGGATATTAGCCTCAACGCTCAATTCTATGCCCTGCTTCTTTGCTCTCACCGCATACGCGGAAAGGAGCAGATTGACTGCAACGTTCGCGCAGTAACGCTCCGGCGTGATCCGTTCAATATTCCGTTCAGCAGACCGAATATATTCTGAAGCCCTTGCCGTATCGCCGGTTTTCAGATAACCATCAATCATCACAAAATGATGCCTCATATCGTGGCGGTATGCGGCTGTCTGCTCCTGCATCTGCCGCATAGCCGATACATCATTTTTCGCCTGCTCGAACTGCATTTCCAGCAAGGAGTTCTGCAGCTCCATCCGGCTTAGCCGCTGCATTTCGCTGTGATAAGCGGCGACAAAGACCATATAAAAGAGCGCCATGGCGGCAGGGAGAAACTCGCTGATCATGAGAATACCCTCATACAGGGTTTTGGTGTAGACGGTTGTGGCATAGTCAAACAGGTAATAGATCAGGGGCAGCCCCACGAAGAAAAGCAGGGAGCGGGAGGAGTACGTCATGGCCCGGCAGGCAGGGAGGGAGAAATACTTCCATAGAAGAAAAAAGACAGGGAAAACAGAAATCAGGTAAACAAGCTGATAGGCAAGCTCCGAGCCAAACACATAAAGAGCAATGGTACCGATCCATCGCGGGAGCTCACAGCAGAAATAAGCGGTCAGAACGCTGGCAGCCGCCACACCCCAGGACTTTTTTAACACCAGCACAAGAGTGATAACAAGAGGGAGGTGGGAAATGAGGGGGTAGTACCGTTTGGTAAGCTCTAGCCCCCAAAGAGACCAGCACAGAGTCTGGGCAGCCAGAAGCACAACGCACAAAGCAGCCACGGACCGGCGTTCCCTCGCCGAAGCGCAGCCGCCTGCAAAGCCGACAGAGAGTAAAACGCCATACAACAGAACCAATCCGTAGTTTAGCACACCCAGGACTTCTACCATTATTCCACCCCCTTTTCTACAAACAGATACTGCATATAGGCCTCACGCACTCCGGCATAAAGGAGCCTGGAAATGGGTATTGCCTGCTTTGCTTATGTAATAAGTACCTCCAGACACTCAATCTGCCCGAAGAGTAGACGCAGGTAACCGGAGGATAACGGAATATACAATGCCTCCACCGCCTGCTGTGCATCATGATGTAAGACATGGAAATCTGGCATTTCATAGCTGTTGGGACCGTATCTTTTTCCGTTTTGTATTCACTGAGCAGTTTGGAGAGAAAGGGAAAGCTTCTGCATATCCTCGTCACAAATCGTAATTTTAAGCATATTTTCCTCTCCTGCGTAACTGTTTGACCGAACTAATTTTACCACACAACAGGGTGCTGCTTCAACGGAGACGATTTACATTTCAAGGTCTAAAAGGGACATGAAGGACAAAAACGTTTCGAGCTCTTTTGGCTGCTCCTATAAATAATGTAAGCTCAGCGCCCCAAGCTGCCCGGAAGAAAGGGGGAAACGCGATGACGGCTGCCATTGCTTATTTCATACAGGCGCCTGCACACCCGCTTTTTGGCGCTCTGGTTTGTGAGCTCCTGTCAGTTTCTCTCCCGGAGTTGAAGGGTCGCCGTCGCTGTGGTACAATAATTACACTAACGCAGGCCGGTTGATAACACCCGGATGATAACAATTTGATAACAGTAAAATTCAGCGATATCACAGGAAATGGACAGCTTGTGTTAAATAAAGTAAAAGCTGACACCGATGCTAAACTAAATTGTTAAAAATTGACCTTTATTTTGCGAGTGGCAATAACTTCAGCTTTCATCCCGGCCGAGACAAGGAGTACGGATGCATCAGATGGATATAGTGATTAATCAAATAGCGGTTATGCTTCTCCTGGTTTTGCTTGGCTACTTTGCGGGAAGGACGAAATATCTGCCAGAAAACTCCGGCGTTTATATATCCACCCTGGTCATCAAGGTAACGGCTCCCTGCATGATCTTAACGACGATGGCCGCTTACGAATTTACAGATAAGACCTTGAGGGACGGCTTGTCCGTCAGCCTTTACACCATCTGTTTTATGGCGCTGGCTTGCCTCATAGGCCTTGGCGCAAGCCGGCTGATGAAGCTGGAGGGTGCGGTGGCGAATGTTTTCAGGGCCCACATCATGTTCGGCAACGTCGGATATCTGGCCCTGCCTCTTTTTAAATCCATCTTCGGAGAAAAAGGCCTTGTATACGCCGTTTTCTTTATAATCGCGCACGACATACTTATCTGGACGGCCGGCGTCTATCTGCTGAACAGGCATGCGGGGAAGAATGTAAAGGACAACCTGAGGCAGCTGTTCAACGCAAACACTCTCTCGTATACGCTGGGTCTGATTTTTGCGCTGACAAACCTCCATCAGATTATAATGAAAAGTCCGGTGGCGGGGGCCGTCTACAACGCTCTTTACAACACGCTGAGCCCGCTTGGCAATGCCACGCTGTATCTGGTTATGATCTTTGTGGGCCTGAATCTGGCAGAGAACAGAACCGGCGGCCTTCGCGAGCTTTTAAGGAAGCATACGACACTGACGCTCGTATTTTTGAAGCTGCTGTTCATACCGGGTCTGGCGTATGTGCTGCTGAGCCTGCTCGGCAACGGCATAGACCCGTTTGTCCGTGTAATACTGGTGCTTGAGCTGTCAATGCCGTGCGCCACCATAATTCCGGCGCTTGCCCTGCAATACGGCTCCGACCACAGGCTTGCGACGGATAACGTTGTATATACGACCCTTTGCGCAATGGTCACGCTTCCGCTGTTCCTGTTTCTTCTCAATATTACGGGAGGCTGACCCTCCGGACAATACGAATATTCAATGTTAATTCTTTAAAAACGTTCGTGTTTTTTGCTTGTTGAGATTGACAAGCCATGCCCCTTTTGATACTATAGGAAATGTAAGGGGCACTCGGACAAGTAACCCTGAAAGCCCCTGAAATGAACACTTATACATATATATGCGCCTTGGGCGGGTATGTATATTCGGGTTTTGATTATATAATGCATTGACCCGCAAATG
>JAEZJL010000425.1 GCA_023415815.1 Bacillota bacterium
CTGGCCAGGTACGACGGCATCAAATACGGCTACAGGGCCGAAAAATATACCGACCTGCTGGATCTGTACAAGCAGACGAGAAGCGAGGGCTTCGGCCCGGAGGTCAAGCGGAGGATCATGCTTGGCACCTATGCCCTGAGCTCCGGCTATTACGACGCATATTACAAGAAGGCACTGCAGGTGCGGACCCTCATCAGAAGAGGGTTCGACGAAGCCTTTACGGGCTGCGACCTGGTGCTCGGACCGACTGCGCCGACTACCGCCTACAAGGTCGGAGAAAACATAAACGACCCGCTGGCGATGTATCTCGGGGATATCTATACCGTATCGGTGAATATAGCCGGGCTGCCGGCCATTGTCATCCCCTGCGGCTTCGACAGCCGGAAGCTGCCGGTGGGGCTGCAGCTTATAGGAAAGCCGTTTGACGAAAGCCTGCTGCTCCGTGCGGCCTATACCTTCGAGCAGAACACCGGCTTCCACAAAGAAAGACCGGAGGTGACATTATGAACTATGAAACGGTGATTGGAATTGAAATACATGCGGAGCTTCGGACGAAGTCCAAGATATACTGCGGCTGCACCACCGAGTTCGGCGGAGAGCCAAACACCCACTGCTGCCCGATATGCACCGGAATGCCGGGCGTGCTGCCCGTCCTGAACAGGAGCGTGGTCGAGTATGCTGTAAAGGCGGGGCTTGCCATGAACTGCAGCATATCGGAATTCAGCAAGCAGGACAGGAAGAACTATTTCTATCCCGACCTCCCCAAGGCATACCAGGTATCACAGTTCGACCTGCCGCTTTGCAAAGGCGGCTCCGTTGAGATAGAGGCCGGGGGAAAAAGCAAGATAATAGGCATTACCAGGATTCACATTGAAGAGGATGCCGGAAAGCTCATGCACGACGAGTGGGAGACCGGCACGCTGGTGGACTTCAACCGGTGCGGCGTACCGCTGATCGAAATAGTGAGCGAGCCGGATATGCGGTCGCCTGAAGAGGCAAAGGCTTTCGTGGAAAATGTGAAATCAATCCTGGAATACCTTGACGTTTCCGACTGTAAGATGCAGGAAGGCTCTCTCAGGGCCGACATAAACCTTTCGGTGAGGCCGGTCGGGCAGGAGAAATTCGGAACCCGGACCGAAATGAAAAACCTGAATTCCTTCAGGTCCATACTTAGAGCGGCTGAGAATGAAACACAGAGACAAATAAAGGAAATCGAAGCCGGAGGCGTCATCCTGCAGGAGACAAGGCGCTGGGACGACAACAAGGGCTACAGCTATGCCATGAGGAGCAAGGAGGAGGCCCACGACTACCGTTACTTCCCGGAACCCGACCTTGTACCAGTAGTGGTGGACGGGGAATGGCTGGGGCGCATACGGACCTCGCTGCCCGAGCTGCCTGCAGCCCGCAGGAGCAGGTATATTTCCGAATACGGCCTGCCGGAATATGACGCCGGACTGCTTACCTCCTCAAGGTATCTGGCCGACTTCTTCGAAGAGGCTGTAAGGGAGAGCAGCAACACCAAGGCTGTCTCAAACTGGATCATGGGCGACATGATGAGGCTCCTGAAGGACAAAGCCCTGGAGGCCGATTCTGTACCATTCCCGGCAAGCCACCTGGCGGCGCTGGTTTCTTTGATAGATAAGGGCACCATCAGCGGGACGATCGCTAAGAAGGTATTCGAGAAGATGTTCGAGACCGGCAAAAGCCCTCAGCTTATTGTTAAGGAAGAGGGACTGGAGGTGGTCAGCGACACGGGAGCGCTCTCCGAAGCAGTACGGAAGGTGCTTGAGGCAAATCCCCAGTCTGTGGCCGATTATAAGAGCGGCAAGGAAAAGGCCTTCGGCTTCCTGGTAGGGCAGGCCATGAGGGAGATGAAGGGCAAGGCCGACCCCCAGACAATAAACAAGCTCCTGAAGGAAGAACTTGCAAAATGCTGAGATCCAGAGGCCGGATTGCCATCCGGTCTCTTTTTGTGCGACAGGGGGACGGTTTTGTTTTTGTCGCAAATTGTAACAACAGTGTGGGCCGCTATTCTTTGATCGGCGCGCTGGTTTATTTTGCAAAAATCATTCCGTGGGAATTTCCCGAGTTTTCTGTCGATTCCTGTTTTGACGGCTTGTGCAAAATGGAGAGGGAGCTGCAGGAAAACAGATTCATTGAGGGGACGGAGCATCGATTCGTAATCGCCGCCAGAAAGCATTAAAATCTCAATTACCTTTATTTAAAACATTTCGTATCTTGTATACAATAAACGTTTTGTATATAATATAGATGGCCGGGAAATAGCTGATGCAGGCTGATGCTAGTACCTGGTCATAATTATGGTTGCAATAAATTATATAAAATGGGCAGAATGATAAATGTGCGGGGACACCGTCTGAAATGTTGTTACAGTTATGATTCTGCTTCCGGAAAAACGAAAGGGGTCAAAAAATGAGTTTTCTCGAAGAGATCAGCAAAAGGGCCAAAAGCAACATTAAAACGATTGTATTGCCTGAGAGTTCCGATATAAGGACGATCAAGGCGGCTGCGATGGTGCAGGAGCAAGGGCTCGCCAATATAATCCTCGTAGGCAGGGAAAGTGAGATCAAAAAGCTGGCGGGGGGCCTCGACATTTCAAAGGCGAAAATAGTCGACCCGGAAACCTCGGACAAGTTTGAAGAGTTTGCCGCCGCTTTTTATGAGATGAGAAAGGCAAAGGGCATGACTCCCGAGAAAGCCAGGGAATTGATAAAAGACGAGCTTTACTGGGGCGTGATGATGGTAAAGAAGGGTCTGGCGGACGGAATGGTTTCAGGAGCTATACATTCTACTGCGGATACGCTGCGCCCGGCGCTCCAGATATTGAAAACCGCACCGGGCACTAAGCTTGTTTCCGCGTTCTTCGTGATGGTAGTCCCGGACTGCGAGTATGGCAGCAAGGGTACGTTTGTATACGGCGATAGCGGACTCGTCGAAAATCCAAACGCCGACGAGCTTTCCGAAATAGCCATTGCCTCGGCGAAATCCTTTAAAGCGCTGGTTCAGGATGAGCCAAAGGTAGCTTTGCTTTCATATTCGACATACGGCAGCGCCAAAAGCGAGCTGACAGATAAGGTGATCGCAGCAACGAAGCTCGCAAAGGAAAAGGCCCCCGACCTCATGCTCGACGGCGAGCTGCAGGCCGATGCGGCGCTTGTGCCTTCGGTAGGGAAGTCCAAGGCGCCGGGAAGCCCTGTGGGCGGATGCGCAAACGTATTGATATTCCCCGACCTCAACTGCGGAAACATAGCTTACAAGCTTACGCAGAGGCTTGCCAAGGCAGAGGCGTACGGACCGATAACCCAGGGGCTTGCAGGGCCGGTAAACGACCTTTCGAGGGGCTGCAGCGCGGAGGATATCGTCGGAGTCGTGGCAATAACGGCCGTTCAGGCTCAGAACGTATAATATTTTAAAATAGGAAGGGACAGAACGATATGAAGATTCTTGTAATTAACACAGGCAGCTCGTCATTGAAATATCAGCTTATTGACATGACAAACGAAGCGGTCCTCGCCAAAGGCGTATGCGACAGGATAGGCCTTGAGCACTCTTTCCTGAAGCAGACAAGGATAGGCGGCGATGCGGTTGTAATAGAAAAAGACCTGTATAATCACACAATTGCAATCAAAGAAGTGATAAAAGCGCTGACAGATAAAAACATAGGCGTTATCACGGATATGTCGGAGATATCGGCCGTAGGACACAGGGTTGTGCACGGGGGTGAAAAGTATTCGGATTCGGTTATTATTGATGACAATGTAATGCAGGCGATCAGGGACTGCATCGATCTTGCGCAGCTGCACAATCCCCCGAATATCACGGGAATAGAAGCCTGCCAGAAAATAATGCCCGGTATCCCGATGATAGCCGTTTTTGATACGGCGTTCCATCAGACCATGCCCAACTATGCATATATTTACGCTCTGCCTTATGAAATATACGAGAAGTATGGAATAAGGAAATACGGGTTCCACGGTACGTCGCACAAATACGTTTCACAGCGCGCAGCCGCGCTTCTTGGGCGACCGGTTGAGGAACTGAAGCTGATATCCTGCCATCTGGGAAACGGCGCCAGTATCTGCGCAATTAAAAACGGAAAATCGGTGGAAACCTCTATGGGCTTCACTCCGCTGCAGGGCCTTGCAATGGGCACCAGGAGCGGCACAATCGACCCAGAGGTTATCACGTTCTTGATGGAAAAGGAAAAAATGTCCGTTAAGGATATAAAGGATTTTCTGAATAAAAAATCGGGCGTGCTTGGCGTATCCGGCGTCAGCAGCGATTTCAGGGATCTGGAGACGGCGGCCGATACGGGCAACGAAAGGGCGCAGCTGGCGATAGACATCTTCTGCTACAGGGTCAAAAGGTTTATCGGAGATTATGCCGCAGTTATGGGCGGCGTGGACGCGGTTATTTTCACGGCGGGCATCGGCGAGAACAACGGCCTGGTGAGGAAAAAGGTCGTGGAAAATTTGGAATTCATGGGTATTAAGATAGATCCGGAAAAGAATCTTGAAAGAGGCAAAGAAATAGATATAAGCACTCCGGATGCCGCGGTGAGGACTTTGGTCATTCCGACAAATGAAGAGCTTGCCATTGCGAGAGAAACCCTCAGGCTCGTAAAATTGCCTTGACAATACTACCATTAGTTAGTATAATATTTTTTGTCGGTTTTAAGAGGATGGTTTATGAAGCTTGATATTGCTGATATTACAAGGGTTAACGGCACTTCGGTGAAGCTTGAGTTTGAAGAAGCGCCGCCTATAAGAGAACCGGTCGAGGGCTATATGCTTGACGCAACGGTCGGCTTTAAGGGGATCCTGACCAATATTAATGGTATTCTTGAGCTGGACGGACGGCTGACGACCGGTTATCGCACGGTGTGCTACCGTTGTCTTAAGGCAATCGGCGGTCAGTTGGACATAAGGATTAAAGAGAGCTTTGTAAATGGGAAACAGGGTGCCGAGGAAATTGACGCCTATGTGCTCGAAGGCAAGATTCTCGACACGGACAAAGCTTTTGAGGACAATATAATATTGAATCTTCCCATGAAGCAGGTTTGCGCGGACGACTGCAAGGGCTTGTGCCAGAAGTGCGGCACCGATCTGAACGAAGGATTGTGCGGCTGCGTGGGAGATTCGATAAATCCGCAGATGGAAGCCTTAAAAAAGTTTTTTAACAATTAGCAATATGTTAAACCAGGGAGGTGTTATGCATGGCTAACCCAAAACGCAAATGGTCCAAAGCCAGGACAGGGAAAAGAAGGTCCCAGTGGAAGCTGTCCCAGCCAGGTCTGATCAGCTGCCCGCAGTGTCATACTTTAAAGGTTCCCCATATCGTGTGCAAGGAATGTGGATATTATGACGGTAAGGAAGTCGTAAAAGAGGCTGAAAAGAAATAAACAATAAAGTAGTGGATGGAAGCAGCTGGCGATGCCCGCTGTTTTTATTTTTCGGGCAATTCGGCGGATGCCGGAGGTATAAAAGGCGATGGGGCTTTTACGCCTGAGACTTTTATCTTCATAGCCCTTTGGTCTGGAGGAGGACAAGCTTGAGCAGGAAGAGAAGCATCGTGATAAAGTCGGTAGCGGCAGGCAGCGCAGCTTTTGAAGCCTGCATTGAGCCGGGCGATGCGCTGCTTTCAATTAATGACCAGAGGATAGAGGACATTTTTGACTACAGATTTCTCACAACGGATGAGCTGCTTTCGGTAGAAATCGAAAAGAAGGACGGAGAGGTCTGGGAAATCGAGATAGAGAAGGACGCCTATGAGGATCTGGGCCTGGAATTTGAAGATTCCCTCATGGATGAGGCAAGAAACTGCAAAAACAAATGCATATTCTGCTTTATAGACCAGCTGCCAAAGGGTATGCGCGAGACAGTCTATTTCAAGGACGATGATTCAAGGCTCTCATTTCTGACAGGCAACTATGTGACACTGACAAACATGAAGTCCGTCGATCTGGACAGGATAATAAGGTACAGGATGTCGCCCATAAACGTATCGGTGCATACCACCGACCCTGAACTAAGGCGCTTCATGCTGGGTAACAGGTTTGCCGGAGACGTGCTGGAAAAGATAAAGAAGCTTGTCGGCGGAGGAATCACAGTTAACGCACAGATCGTGCTTTGCAGGGATATAAACGACAATGAACGGCTCGACAGGACATTGGAAGACCTCACATCGCTTTATCCTGGGGTCGGCAGTATTTCCGTGGTGCCTGTAGGCATAACGAAATGGAGGCAGGGCTTATATGAGCTCAAACCTTTTGATGCAGCCTCATCAGAGAAGGCTTTGACCCGGATCGAGGCTTTTCAGGCTCTCATGAGGCGGTCTAAAGGGTCGGCTGTAGTCTATCCGGCCGACGAATTTTATATCATGTCCGGCAGGGAGCTTCCCGGATACGAGGTCTATGAGGATTTTCCCCAGCTTGAGAACGGGGTCGGGATGCTTGCGATGTTCAGACGCGAATTTGACGATTATCTCAATAATCAGTCTCACGGTTTTACCGCGCCAAGGCATGTCAGCATTGCTACGGGCTGCTCATCGGCAGAATTTATAAAAGGCATGGCTAGACGGCTGGAAAACAGATATAATGGTCTAAAGGCTGATGTCTTCCCTATAAAAAACAATTTTTTTGGAGAAAATGTCACTGTAACAGGGCTTCTTACCGGAGGCGACATACTGGAGCAGCTGAGCCCGGAAAAGCTTGGCGGCGAGCTGCTCATCTCCAGCTGCATGCTGAGGTCGGGAGAGCAGGTTTTTCTGGATGATTACACCGTCGGAGAGCTTGAGCAAGGCCTGGGAGTGAAAATCAGCGTTGTCGATAACGACGGCGCGGAATTTATTAAAGGAGTTCTTGGGGTCGGTTAATTTAAAACAGGGAGTTGAAGCAATTGGCAAAGCCCGTAGTAGCTGTCGTTGGAAGGCCCAATGTCGGGAAATCGACATTTTTTAATTATTTAGCCGGAAGACGGATTTCAATCGTCGAGGACACGCCGGGCGTCACCCGGGACAGGATATATACCGAGGTGGAGTGGCGGAACAGGAAGTTCACGCTCATAGATACCGGAGGAATAGAGCCATTTTCGGAAGATAAGATCATGCAGCAGATGAAGCGCCAGGCCGAGGTGGCAATCGAAATGGCCGACGTCATCGTTTTCATGGTAGATGTGAAAAG
>JAEZJL010000438.1 GCA_023415815.1 Bacillota bacterium
TCCTCCTGCTGGTCTGCGATGAATCTTTTCTGCAATATGTTGGATACGTTGGTGGTCCATAATACGATGGACAGGCATATCCCTATCCCGATTGCGGTCAGGCCGTTCAGCTTGTTGGAAAGCAAAACGGCCTCGTCGGTCTGTGTCAGCCCTATTGTAAAATAAAATGCGGCAAATGCGCCCGAATAAGCCAATACCGCAAAAAGCGGCCTTACAAGAAGGATGGCTCCCACAATGGTGCATGCCACCAGAAAAGGCGTTATATTTACGGTAACCAGCTGGTCGACGGCCACTACGATGACTCCGAAGGTCAGGATCATCACAACGGTAAAATTCTGGACCAGGCGCATGTATAGATCGGCGCTCTCCTTTTTTCTCAAAAAGGAGCACAGGCACCCCAGCATTCCCATTAAAAACAGCAATGCGGTGTGGCTGAAAATAATCCCCGTCCTCCATTTGATTTCGTTTTCGTCCCCCGAGGCATTCATACTGAAAATGACGATATGCGCTAGATGAACCGGTATTGCCATAATTGCTACGTAAAAAATTCTTCTGATGTTAATCAATATTATGTCGTCCATTACGGAATTGTTTACAGAAAGCGCCCTAAAAAGCCTGTCTTTCATCTCCCTGGCCGTTTTAGCCGTTAATTCCGCCGTTTTCATTTCTAAGCTGATCCCTTCGAACGTATCTTATTGCCTTTTTATGTAAAAATAATTATATCCTATTATATTCCTCCGATTAATATAAATTAGTTTATATCAGTTTCATAATTATGTCAATTTGGTAATGCTCAATATAGGTACATAATTTCCGCGGATATATGCCTTATTGTCAAGCCCCGCTGTCCGCCCGCATACGGCAGAATATTTCCGTAAGGGTATCAGTAGATGCTTCTGCCCGCCAGCTTGTAATCGGCAAGATGCAGCTTGTACGGTATATCTATATTATAGGGACATAGGGGGAGACATTTCCCGCATTCGCTACAGGCGTCCGCTTGCGGCTTCAGGCCCGCATAACGCCTGCGGCCAAGCTCCTGATTGCCGAACCAGAAGCGCAGCCTCTCCGCCAGAGCGTATTCGGCCGTATTTTGCACGACCCCTCTGGCCATCTGGCGGTCGTAATATCCCTCGCTCGCAAAAACCTCGGGTATGTCGATCCCCTCCGGACATGAGCATTTCCCGCACTGCCGGCATACATAGCTTCCGAGCTCCGCAGCGTTCTTGAATAAATCCTGCTCCTCCTCCGGCGTCATGCCTGCAAAGCTCTCCGCATAAGCAAGGTCGTCCCGGAGCATCTGCTCGTTGTTAATGCCCGCCACAACAACGGAAACCGGCCTGCTGAAGGCATATTTGAAGGCCTGCTCCGGGGATTTGTAGAGAAAGCCGTCCGCCAGGGGCTTCATCAGGATGACTCCCGCGTCCTTTTCATGCGCAAGCGGCAGCAGCTCGTTCTCGATCTCGGGATAATTGAAGCGGTCGTAATAATTTATAGTGGTCATCACCGCATCGAAGCGATCCCTCCGCAGGGCTTCAACAAGCGGACCGGGCCAGCCGTGCATCGATATGCCGATAAAGCGGACCTTGCCCGCTTTTTTTGCCTCCGCGGCAGCCTCGTATGCTCCCTCCGCTGAGAGAATGGTATTGAGCTCGTCAATTGAGGAAACCGCGTGCATGAGCAGGCAGTCGAGATGATCGGTATTCAGTCTTTGAAGCATTCCGTCGATCTCGGCGGCGGCTCCTAGCCTGTCGCGCGAGTGGATTTTCGAGACAAGGCTGAATTCATGGCGCCTGTGCATGACCGAACGGCCTATTTTCCGCTCCGATTCGCCGTTGCCGTAGCTCGAAGCGGTTTCTATATAGCTGCCTCCCGCGTCAAGATAGGAATTGAGCAGCTTCTCCGCCTCCCTGAAGGGTATCTCTATCAGATGAAACCCGCCGAAGCCAAGGATAGAGGTCTTAAGTCCCGTCCTGCCTAAAACTCTGTATTCCATACATCCATTCCCCCTATTTTTTCATAAATTACCGCAGCTGAAATGTAACGCTTCCTCCGGTATTGCCGTGCCAGCTATATCCATATGGTAATTATTATAGCATTTTTATATTATTTTTGCACCGCAGCTTGCAATTTCCTGCTCCAGCGAAGCACAGGCGGTTTGAATGCCCCCCGCGAGGCCTTCCGGCCAGGATATCCTGCTTTCAAATAATATAGCAGCCTGCGGAGAAGAAGTCGACCGCCTTGCGGCGGCCGGCCTCTTCTGCAAAGTATAGGCGGCGCGGGTGGACGGAGCCGTGCCCTAATCCTCTTCGGATTGCTTGATCTGGCTGGGGTGCTTTTTGAAAAAATCCACGCGGGGCTCCAGGAATTTCAATTTATGCTCCTGAGGATTATCCATGAAAGCGTACACGGGCTTGAAAACATTGTCCCAGCTCCAGAAATCGCGGCCCAGGTTCAGATACTCAAGGATCATCTCCGTCCCCTCCGGCGCGATCGGATGCATGAGGACGGCTGCCGTGCGCACCATATGGAAGGCGTCCGTGAGCGTCTGCCTGCGGAGCTGCACGTCGCTGCTTTCTTCGGCCTCTTTTATGTTTTTCACCCAATACTTGTTTATATTTCGGATATAGGTATCCATAAGGCTCATTACTACATGGAATTCACATTTATACATCAATCTCTCGTATTCCAGGATGTTTTTTTGTGATTCTTCCAATACCTCTCGGCTTATATCCCCGACGGGAATTTTTCCGTTATAATATTTCTGGGCGGTGTAAAAGCAGGACCTGACAGCCCTGTTGAATACATTGGAAAGCAGATTGCCCTCCTTCAGCACAGGGTCGCTGTCCCTTTCGCTTGCTTTCGGGTTAAAGGGCTTGGGCTGGAAGCCGACGCTCCTTATCCCAAGTCCCAGGCCGAGAAAATGCGCTCTCAGCTGCTCGCCGGTATAATGCCCGAGGAGCTCTTCGGCCGTGGGTGCTTTGACCTGGCCGCTGCTGCTCGCTTTTTTATCCAGGAACAGCAGGTGGTTGTTCACAATAAGGTCGGGCAGCTGCAGCTCGCCTTCGGGCGTGTCCGCGGAGGGCTGCGCGCCCTGGCTTGCCATAAACATGGCCATTTCTACCGGCCCGTAGAAATACACATTGTCCTCGCCGATAAACTGGTACACTCCGGCGTCGCCCGAGCACCACCAATCCTTCCAGGAGCCCATGTCCCGGCCGCTCTGCTCGAGGCAGCACATCGTAAACGATATCGGGGCCCACAGGGATTCCGGCCATACCCACACGGTCAGATTTTCAAGCCCTTCCAGCGCAGGCGCGGCGACTCCCCATTCGATGTTCCCGGTCAGCCTGAAGGGGACCAGCGTTTTCCCCGTCCGGAAACGGATCGAATTTCCGGCCAGCGTCTCACATGCCTTCTCCCTTTTTTCCAGGCCGTCGAAAACCAAAAGCACCGACGATTTTTTCTCATCGTCCCGCAGGGTATGCACGGGAAGCCTGCCGCGGACAGCGTCCAGCGCTTCGAGCTGATCCTTCCTTACGTATATGACCGGCGGCTCCAGAAACTCACGGATGCTTTTAACGGCAAAGTTCCTGGAGTTTGGCCTGTCCTCCAGCTTTTCCACCCACTGCCCGAGCAGATCATGGAATTCGTCCAGTTTGAAATACCAGTTGGTCACATCCCTCATTTCAGGCTTCTTTCCGGACAGCGTGCTCTTTGGGTTGATGAGGTCGGCAGGCATATATTGATGCCCGAGTGAGCATTCGTCCGCATACCCTCTTTCGGACTGACATCCGGCGATCGGGCACTGTCCCACGACCTGACGCCCGTTGAGGAATACGTCGAGCTCCGGGTCGTAGAACTGGGATGTGGTCATTTTTGAAAGATGCCCCTTGGTATAAAGGTTGGTAATGAATTCTGACGACACCCGGCTGTGTATCTCCGCCGCGCGCCCGATCCCGGACGCCGCGAACAGGTTCAGGCTTACATTATATTTTTTCAAGACCTCTTTTTGCCTGTTGTGATTCATACTGACAAACTCGTCGATGGTACCTTCAAACGCCCCTGCGTTTACCAATTGGCGGTAATGCTCCAGAATGGGTGACCCGTAGCAATCCGTACCGGATACGAAAATCACGTTTTCATCCCCGATACGGTCGCGTAAAAACCGCGCGTAGGTGTCCGCATGCACAAACACACCGCCCACATGTCCCAGATGCAGCTCCTTGTTTCCATAAGGCATACCGCCGGTGATAACCGCACGTTTGGGGAATGCGGGCCTGTTTTCCGACATGCGTTGTCCTGAAGAAGAATCGGACCCGTAAGTCTCCTGGTTGCTCATATTTGCTCCTCCTTAATCAAAGGTAATTTTTATTTTCAAAAGCTCCGGCATCCATATAACCAAGCAATGCCCATGAGGATTTCAATCGCCGGAAACGACCGGCCGCACTGTTACCCCATGAAAAAACTCTCACCCCCAGGACATTTCATCCTGGGGACGAGAGTTACGATACTTCGTGGTACCACCCCGGTTCGCCGGTAATTTGCACTGCCGGCCTTGACAAGTACGGCGCTCCGCTTACAATCCGTTTCCGTTCATCTCCGCCGGCCGCATACAACTGCCGCACCGGCCGCCGGCTGTAAACCGAGGCACTTATACTTCGCACTATAACGGGCGCGCCCGTTGCAGCCTAATCCCTTTACGTTTCGGTGCACGGCTCAGGAGCCTGTTCAACCGGAGCTTCAGCACCCCTTCTCAGCCGCGGGGCTCTCTGTAAAAGAAACTGTCCGGTTTACTATCCTCTATCATCGCAGTAAATTATTAACAACAATTATAACTTATCTTGTGTTAAAAAGTAAAGCGGCATACAAATATTTTTGCCGTTTTTATATAAGCTGCACAAATGAGTTTGTGCGGCGTGTCCGGTATAATAAACCCTTCGGCGGGAAGATTCCTTCTTCAGACAGGGGCCTTTTTATGATATGATAAAGCTTAATCGACATAAAGTTACAGGTGATAACATGTTCATTGCTGATTTACATATTCATTCGAAATACTCCAGGGCGACAAGCAAAGAATGCATACCGGAGGTTCTTGAGCTATGGGCCCGGAAAAAGGGTCTCGGCCTGATCGGGACGGGGGACTTCACCCATCCGGCCTGGCGCGAAGAGCTGAAGGAAAAGCTTGCACCTTCCGAAGACGGGCTTTACGTGCTCAAAAAGGATTTCCGCAGGGATGACGACATGGCCGGGCCGGATTTCGAGCCGCGCTTCATTGTCTCCGGCGAAATCAGCTCAATATATAAAAAGAACGGAAGGGTGAGAAAGGTCCACAACCTGATCCTTCTCCCCGGCCTGGAACAGGCTGAAGCCCTGTCGCGCCGCCTGGAGGCCGTGGGCAACCTGCATTCGGACGGCAGGCCGATTTTAGGCCTCGACAGCAGGTCTCTCCTTGAGATAACGCTTGACGTGTGCCCCGAGGCCATATTTATTCCCGCCCATATCTGGACTCCGCATTTCTCTCTGTTTGGCGCATACTCGGGCTTTGACGATATCACGGAATGCTTTGAAGACTTAACGGGACATATCCACGCGCTTGAGACGGGGCTTTCCTCGGACCCGCCCATGAACTGGCGCATTTCGGCGCTGGACGGCTTCACCCTGGTATCAAACTCAGACGCTCACTCTCCCGGTAATCTTGCAAGGGAAGCCAACCTTTTCAATACGGAGCTTTCGTATCCGCATATTTCACAGGCGCTGGAAGATCATGATTCAGATGGGTTCTACGGCACGCTCGAGTTTTTCCCCGAGGAGGGAAAATACCATTACGACGGACACAGAAACTGCAAGGTCAGGTTGAAGCCGGCGGACAGCAAGGCCGCCTCGGGCATATGCCCCGCATGCGGCGGCAGGCTGACGGCGGGCGTGCTCCACCGCGTGGAGGAGCTTGCGGACAGGGACGAGGGTTATCTCCCCCCGTCGGCAAAACATTTTGAAAGCCTTGTCCCCCTGGGCGAGGTGATCGCTGCCTCCACAGGTCTTTCCCCCGCGAGCGTAAAGGTCAGGGAAAAGTACGGCGAGCTGGTGCGCGGCCTCGGGCCCGAGCTTTTTATACTGCGCGAGGCAACGCTCGGCGATATCGAGCTTAAGGCTGGCCCGTGCATCGCCGAAGGCATCCGCAGGCTGAGGCTAGGCAAGGTGGAAATTGAGCCCGGATACGACGGCGAATACGGCAGAGTCAAAATCATGGACAAAAATGAAATAGACAGGTTCTCCGGCCAGCTGTGCTTCTTAAGCGAAAAGGGTGGGGCAAAGCCCAAAGGCGGCCGGAGCAGGAAGCCTGCGGAGAGCAAAGCCGCGCCTCCGCAGACTGCGGCGGATACCCCCGCTGAAGGCGGGGGCGAAGACGCGGGCGTAAGCCCGGCAGTCCTGCCGGACACGGCGGACGGGCTCAACAGCGAACAGCGGGAGGCTGTTTCAGCCTCAGACCCTGTCGTCGCGGTTGTCGCCGGTCCCGGTACCGGCAAAACAATGACGCTCGTCAGCCGCATTGTCCACCTTGTGGAGAAATGCGGCGTGCCTCCCTCAAAGGTGACCGCCGTCACCTTCACGAACAAAGCCGCAGGCGAGATGCGTACCCGCCTGGAGAAGCGCTTCGGGGACAGGCGGGTCGTAAAAGCCATGACCATAGGCACCTTCCACTCCATCTGCCTTCAGATTTTATCCGGATGGAATAACGGAGATAGTATCACTATCATTGATGAATTTAACGCGCTATCCATCGTCGAGGATATTTTGAAGAGCCTTAAATTGAAAAATTCCCCACGGGATGTCTTGAGGGGAATATCCCTGAAGAAAAACGGCGCGACGCCCGGCGGGGAGACCCCGGAGGTGCCGCCAGGAGTATATGAGCTATATTGTGCACAGCTTGAACGCTATAGCGTATCGGACTATGACGATATTCTGCTGAAGGTGCTCGGGCGCTTTGAAGACAGTGCTCCTGGTGATGCGGGCGTTGAAAGTCTTATGGGCTCCTTTTCCCAGCTCCTGGCGGATGAGTTCCAGGATGTGAGCGAGGTGCAGTATCGCCTGATCAAGGCATGGGGCAGGAAGAGCGAGGGTATTTTCGTTATCGGCGACCCCGACCAGTCCGTCTATAGCTTCAGGGGAGCGGATTCCCGCTGCTTCGAACGGCTGTCGGAGGATTTTCCCCGCACCCGGAGGATCCTGCTCACCCGCAATTACCGCTCGACGCCCGAGATTCTGGGCTGCGCCCGGTCGGTCATCCGTCAGGAAGCCGCCGGAGGGCATGAGCGCTCCCTGGAGGCAAACAGGAGGAGCGGGCCAAGGGTTCGCCTTCTGGAAGCCGAGAATGAATTTTCGGAAGCTCTGTTCGCAGCCAAGGAGATTAACCGTATGGTCGGCGGCATCGACATGCTTGACGCGCATACCCATCCCGCCGCGGGCGGGAAAAGGTCCGCACCCGGCCATACGAAGGGCTTCTCGGACATCGCCGTCCTGTACCGCACCAACCGCCAGGCGGAGCTCCTGGAGCAGTGCCTGGTAAAAGAGGGCATTCCGTATTCGGTTGCCGGACGGGAAGAATTCCTCGCCGACAGGCAGGTCCGCAGAGCGATTGCCTTTTTCCGTTTCCTGCTCAATCCGGCCGACCTCGTTTCATTGAGGCTGTGTCTGAAGGAAGCGGACATCCGTCCGGCGGGCCTTGTGCAAAAGGTCCTTGAAGATTACTATGAGTCTGATAAAAGCATACCGTCCCTTTACGGCATTCTGGAAAGGCTCGTTTCGTCTTCCGCCTCCGGCGGGCCTCAAAACCTTACGGGTCAACTGCGGAAATACGAGCCTGCCGTTCTCGGCGAAAAGCCGCAGAAGCTAATCGCTTCATGGATGGAGGACAACGCCCTGTCCGGGCACAAGTGCATGGATTTGCTTTTCAACACTTCCGTTTTCCACAACGTGATGTCCTCATTCCTGCAAAACCTTGCTCTCGGCCGTGAAAGCGATATTGTGCGCAGGGGCGGCATGAGCTATTCGCCGGATGCCGTATCCCTCATGACCCTGCATGCTGCAAAAGGCCTTGAATTTCCAGTGGTACTCCTTTGCGGCGTAACCGACGGGCTGATCCCCTTCATAAGCCGCAACGGCGATTGCAATTTGGATGAAGAAAGAAGGCTTTTCTATGTGGGCGTGACAAGAGCGCAGGACGAGCTTGTGCTTTTGACGTCGCAGGCATCCTCTCCGTTTCTTGAGGGGCTGCCCGAAGAAAGCCTGTCAAAGGGGAACGCCTTTGAGCGCAGGCAGGAACCTGAGTTCCATCAGTTCAGCCTTTTTGACATGTCGTGAGGATATTGACGGCATAGAGACTTGGAATAAAAGTTTTATATTGAAGCAGTTTTTTACCGGACAGGCGGAGGGATGAAATAAAATGCTGTTTCGGTCTTTTTGAGCGTGCGGTAGAGCTACACTCGGATCATTTTTATGACTGCGTTAATATCCATCGTCTAATACGTATGGGGAGCATACTTCATATTCTTTTAGCGTTATCAGAACTAGTTTCGAGGGTATTCCGCATACCCGCAGGTGTCATACGGCCTTCACCGTGCAGTTTCCAGACCTTCCCCTGGAATTGCACGCACAGACTTTTTTTGCGACCAGTTTATTTCAAGTAATTCGTCCGCAAAAAACTCTATGCGTGCAGCCCGAACGCCAGATGTACCGGCGATATTTGCGTATTATTCCTGCGCAGTAGGGAACCTCCAGTAAAACGCGCGGTGCAGCGCTGCATCTCTATTGACCGTTTACAGGAAGGCAGCAGTTAATTATTATAAATCATTTGATGTTAAGTCTTAGCTTTCGCGCTTTGTTTGCGGGTTGTAATATCAAATATAACAGCCAAAACAAGTATTACACCTTGAATAATAAATTGATATGAACTCCCTAACCCCATTAAATTCATACCGTTGGTAAGAGAGGCCATAACCAGGGCTCCTATCAGCGAACCGGGTACTTTACCAATGCCGCCGTTTGGAGAAGCTCCGCCTATAAAGGCCGCGGCGATTGCCAGCAGTTCGAACCCCGTCCCTCCTGTGGGAGCTGCCGATTGCATTCTGGACGCATAAAGGATGCCGGAAAGAGCCACCATGACACCCATTGAAGCAAAAACGATGAATGTTATTTTAGCAACGCTGATACCTGATAATTCAGCGGCTTCCGGATTACCTCCAACACCGTATATATGCCTTCCCAAAGTAGTTTTGTTCATTAAAAAATTATAGACAAAAACGACAATACCCATTATGACCAGTGTCCATGAAAATCCGTTATTGCCTGCCAGAATTACGCAAATTGCGCCTATTATTATGACAATCAGTACTATTTTCATTATAAAGAAAGGCATTGATAAAACCTTGAAGTTGTATTTGATTTTTGTATTCCGCTCCTTATTTTGAAAATATATAAAAAATATAATACCTATCACACCTAAGATAAGCGAAGAAATGCAAAGTCCTCCGATTTGACCGAAGCTGGGGATAAACCCGTTGCCGATAGCAATAAAATTAGTATTTGGAATAGTGATAGTGCCTGTCGCCTCGGTCACCTTGATTTCCATTCCATGGAAAAACAACATGCCGCCCAAGGTTACTACAAAGGCAGGTACGTTTACCTTTGCGATTAAATAACTATAACCAATACCGATAAGTCCCCCGAGAATCAAAACCACAGGAATGGAAATAAAAGACCGCATAC
>JAEZJL010000107.1 GCA_023415815.1 Bacillota bacterium
CAAGATACGCTGCGTTAAAGGACGAGGTAATAGATTATCTCATAAAAACGGTGAAGGAGAATTACTCCGGAAAGGATAACGAGGTAATCTTCGACGGAAGGAACGATCATGTCGTCAGGTCGATTTACATGAAGCTGATCGAGATGATAATGGACGTCCTGAAAGTATCCGGAACGCCTGCAGAGCTTAAAAGCTCGCTGAATATAATCAATTCCTACCATTTGTTCGGAGTCACGAAGCTGTTCAGGTAGCGCAGTCCGCCGAACTTTGCCCGAGGAGGGGATATCATGCTGAATGCTAGGACAACTGGTAATAAGAGGCTGAATATACCGGCTGCATATGCGGCAAGGCTTGTGTTTTCACTGGCAGGCTTCCTTTTCGTATCGGCTTTTGCTGCAAGAGGCGTTTATCTGGCGGCATTTGCCGTTATAAACCGCAGCCTTGATTTGAAGCATGTGCCAATATACGGATTTGACGCGGTTTTGAGGGTATTAAGCTTTCTTATGCTATTTCACGGCTTGTTCGGGCTTTACTACATAGTGTCGACAAAGTACCACCTGACGAGGCTGTTCAGGGAAAAGGCGATGTTTTATTTACAGATCGTTTCCTCATTCGCAGCCGTGTTTGTAATCATGGCCTTTATGAGGCAGGCAGAAGGACCGGCGGCATCGGGGCGGATTTTCATGGCCGCCGTCGTTGCGATTCTTGGCAGCTTCCATTTTGCAAGAGGGTTTTTCAATGCATGCGTCAGCCTGGGGATTGGCGTGTCGCGTCGGGCGAAATCCGCCGTTAAGGCCATATCCTGGGCGGCCGCGGCGCTTTCGGCAATGCAGCTTTTACTTTTGTTTTTGTAGAGGAGGAAATGTACTCTGCCATGTTTGAGGTTGTAGTTATAGGGATGGGAATATCGGGTCTGATGTCGGCGGTCATGCTTGCGCAGTCCGGAGCGCACGTCACCATGCTTTCGTGTCTGGAGGCCATGCGGTCGGCTTCCTGCATGGCACAGGGCGGGATCAACGCCGCTGAGCCGCGGGAGAACGACACTCCGTGGAAGCATTTCGAGGATACGGTCGCAAGCGGCGGCTGGCTTGCGGATCAGCCCCGGGTGCTGGAAATGTGTGAGTTCGCGCCAGATATCGTCTCAATGTACGATCGCATAGGCGTAGTCTTCAACCGCCATGCCGACGGATCCCCGGACACAAGATTTTTTGGAGGAACGAAATATAAACGCACGCATTATGCCGACACGATGACGGGCTTCCAGCTGCTTTCCGCGCTGGACGGCCAGGCTGGCCGGCTTGAAGCGCAGGGGCGGATCAGAAGGATTTCCGGCAGGGATTTTGTCAGCGCCCTGATCGACGGAAGCGGGCGGTGCTGCGGCTGTATAGTTCAGGATATCCATACAATGAAGCTGGAAGCCTATACGGGAGCGGCGCTGGTCATTGCGTCGGGCAGCTACGCCGGACTGTACGGGTGGGCTACGACGGCTGTGCTGTCCAACGGTGCGGTTGCGGGGCAATTGCTGCGCCAGGGGGTAAAGGTGGCAAACCCTGAATTTGTTCAGTTCCATCCCACCGCTATGGCGGAGGGAGACAAGCCGCGGCTGATAAGCGAGTCGGCAAGAGGGGAAGGCGGCCGCCTTTGGGTCATGCGCGAAGGCAGGCCTTGGTATTTCCTGGAGGAAATGTTTCCGGAGCTTGGCAATCTCGTAGCGCGTGATACGGCTTCACAGGCCATTTACAAGGTCGTTTCGGAAATGGGGCTGGGCATCGGCGGCAAACGGCAGGTCTGCCTGGACATTACCGACCTTCCCGACGATGTAAAGGAGCGTAAGCTGTCCAATGTAATGGATCTATACAGAAAATTCAGCGGAGAAGACCCCGGAAAAGTGCCGATGCGTGTGTTTCCCGCACCGCATTATTCAATGGGGGGGATCTACGTCGATAAGGGGCACCGGACGGAAGTCACGGGCCTTTATGCCTGCGGGGAATGCGACTTCATGTATCACGGTGCAAACCGCCTGGGAGGGAATTCGCTTTTGTCCGCGACATACGGCGGCTATGTCTGTGCAAACACCATCCGCGAGGACTTCCAGGGGGGAAGCCTGAAGCGGCCGGAGAACAAGAGTTGGATAGAGAAAGAGGTTGCAGACCGGGAGAAAGAAATAGGGGGCTATTCCATGAGAAGCGGCAGGGAAAGCGCCTCGGATATATCCAGGGAGCTTGGAGCGGTACTGACCGAGTGTGCCGGAATCGTACGCAGCAATTCCAGGCTGAGGGAAGCGCTCGCCAAAGCGGAGGAGCTGCTTGACCGCTGGAGCGCTATCGCGGTGCAGGACAGTGGGGCATGGGCCAATTCGTCCTTTGTCGCAATACGGAAGGCGCGCTCATGCATCGTCCTGGCGCAGGCCGTCATAGCGGGCGCACTGGCGCGCAATGAGAGCCGGGGAGCCCATTATAAGCCCGAGTTTCCGGAAAGGGACGACGTAAACTGGCTGAAGACCACGATCGCCGCCTTTGAGGACGGCAGGATAAGTCTGCGGTACAAGCCGGTGGATACCTCGATTCTAAGTCCGGGAAACTGTAAAAAGGAAGGGTGAACATGCAGGCAAAGAATACCGTATATCTTAAGATAAAGCGCCAGGCCTCACCGGATTCCAAACCCTACTGGGAGGTGTTTTCAATGGACTGCGGCGGGGCGGAAACACTCCTTTCGCTTCTGATAAGCCTGGGAGAAAGCCCGGGGGACGGCAGGACGCCCGTATATCACGAGCACAACTGCAAGGAGGAAATGTGCGGCACCTGCGCCATAAGGGTCAACGGAAAACCGCGCATGTCATGTTCGACAAGGGTGGCCGACCTGCCGGCTTCATCCCCGCGAAGGCCCGTCATCCTGGAGCCGCTGTTGAAATTCCCTGTAGTGAGGGATCTAACGGTCGACAGGAGCCGTATGTTCAGGGGATTGGCGCGGGTCGGAAACTGGGTTGAAACGGACGGTCTGTTCGGACCGCCGGTAAATTATGGGCAGGATAAGCAGCTTGAAATGTATTCGTATTCGAAATGCATTAACTGCGGCGTCTGCTATGACGCCTGCCCGCGGACAGGCAAAGCGGAGGGCATGTATATAGGCCCTTCGGCGGTGGCCCGCGCTGTGACGATGAACGACCATCCACTCGGGATGGGTGACAAGGAAAAGCGGCTGGAATCGATTATGAAAAGCGACGGCGTGCCCAAATGCGGCAAAGCGCTTGTGTGCGAAAAGGTCTGTCCTAAAAAAGTCCCATTGGTCCGCTCTATAACAAGGGCCAACAGGGAAATTATCAAGAAAAGCCTTCATGTACCGGGAATTAAAAGGAGTGTTGAATGATGGAAACGGCAATATATTATTTCAGCGGCACGGGAAATTCGTTAAAGGCGGCTACGGAGCTGAGCAGGGTGCTTAAAGACTGCGAGCTGCTTCCCATAGCAGGATGCGTAAAACGGGGGGATTACAAGGCTGCGGCCGGAAGCGTGGGGTTCGTATTCCCGCTTTATTACCTGGGGCTTCCTAAAATGGTGGCAGACTTTATAAAGAAAGCGGATTTGAGCGGAGCAGGATACGTCTTTGCGGTGATTACACGCGGCTGGCCGGTGGTGGGCGGCGCAATCAAGCAGATGAAGAAATTGATGAAGGAAAAGGGGAGAGGCCTCGATTTCGGCGCGTATATCCATATGCCCATGAATGACTTCACGCTGGCCCAGGTTGCAGGCGAGGGGAGCATGGAAAAGACTCTGAAGAGCTTTGACAGCCAGATGGGGAATGTGGCTGAAAAAATACGGGGCAGGGAAAAATGGTACGGCTTTGAGCCTATCTCATTTTTACTGGAAAAGCGTAACACTCCATTTGTGGAACGCGTAAACGGACTTGACCGTTTTTACAGCGTCAACAAATCCTGCACAGGCTGCGGCATATGTGAAAAGGTATGTCCCGCGGACAATATACGTATCGAGGCCGGAAAGCCTCATTGGAACGGCAGCTGCCAGATGTGCCTGGCGTGCTTCCATTTCTGCCCCGCCAAGGCAATCGAATATGAAAACAAATGCCTGGGGGTTAAAAGATACCACCACCCCGACATATCCGCAAAGCAGATAATGGAACAAAAGGCATAGAGCCTGTGCGACAGGGGGGGACGGTTCTGCTTTTGTCGCATAAAAAGCGGAACTGTTCCTTGATGCTAAATCTCAAATTGATAATTATGAAGAACTGTCCCCTTTTTCACCTAACACCATCAAACAAATCTTGATTCACAAGATGCAAATTTCTTATGTAATTGCCTTCC
>JAEZJL010000112.1 GCA_023415815.1 Bacillota bacterium
CACTTATATGGAAGCGTTTGAGCTTGAGATTAAAGAATAGCTAAGAAACGGCAGGTGTTCGATTTGGACAGGGATCTGAAGGGGATGGCGCTGGCGGGCGATTTCTGGAGACGGGGCTCCAAGGACAACTTCAGCGTAGACGGCGCGGGGAATATGAAGCCGGAAAACAGGCTGAAGCGCGGAGCTTTTTTCAGCGGGGCCGTCGACCTGCTGGAGAACGGCATGACCTATCACAGGCTGACGGTGGAAGGCATATTCCCCCCGGAAGCGAATATTCAGGTGGGCTTGAGAGCGTCCGACCTTGATTATATCATTTACAGGGACCTGCCGGTGCCGGTCGACGCCTTCCTGGCGGACCGCGGGATTGCACCGGAGGAAAAGCTGGAGCTGTTCGGCGGCAGGATGGGCTTATGTTCGGGAGAAAGTCTTGATATTTTCCCCGACCGTCTAAAGGGAAGATACCTGTGGATTTACCTGTCCGCATTTGATATGAGCGGGGAAGCCTTTGTATTCAAAAGCATCCGCGTCGATTTTCCGCAGGTGTCCTTTATCGAATATCTTCCGGAGGTCTACCAGAAGGAAAGCGGCTTTTTAAAACGGTATCTCGGTGTGTTTCAATCGATCTTTCTCGACATGGAGAGAAGTATCGACAGATTCCCCCTGCTGCTCGACGCGGATACGGCCGAAGGAAAGGCGTTCGACTATCTGGCCTCCTGGCTCGGGATGCATAACGAAGGCTCGATACTCGACGGCGGACAGTTCAGGTTTGCGGTAAAAAACGCGGTGGCCTTGAATAAGGCAAAGGGGACGGTAAAGAGCATTACGGACATGGTGAGGCTTTATACCGGCGAAGAGCCGTATATCGTCGAGTATTTCAAGCTGAAGGGATACACTCGGGACAATGCCGAAAGGGAGACGCTTTATGACCGGATTTACACCGACAATCCCCATACCTTCTGCATCATTTTGAAAGACGGCTCGATATTCGACAGGCCCGGCAGGCTCGAGGAGCTTTCGCGCCTGCTTGAAAAGGTCAGGCCCGCGCATACGATCGCCAGGATGATCATTCTCAGGCAGAATATCAGACTAGACATACACAGCTATATCGGCGTGAACGCAAGGCTGGAAAAACCCGGCCCCGCGGTGATCGACGACAATACGAGGCTGGACGCCGGCTTTTATCTGAATGTCTGAAGACGGCGGCCCCATGCTTTTAGGACGTGAGGAAGGGGATGCGGATGGGTGAATGGTATCGGGAGCTTGCAAGGGAAGCCGGAAAGACGAAGACGAAATATGTCTTTCCCGGGGACAGGAGCCCGGGCGGAAGCCTGAGCCCGGAGGACAAAATCAGAATGCTGGCTGACCGTGAGGACGAGAAGCAAAGAAAAAGGCTGGACGAGCCTGTCCGTTTCTTTGCGCCTCACGCCGGAATAGAAAAGGATAACGCGAGGGACGGAAGGAAGGACGGAAAGGGGATTACGCTGATGGAGCTGTCGGACCGCTATGGCCGCAGGGAGCTGACGGCCGGGCTGGACGGCGGGAAGACCTCCTTTACCGCCACTGTGAGCGCGCCCGGCGAGGAGGGCGGCCTGAGGGAGGATATGAGACGCTTCGACCGGGATAAGGCTAAAAAGCAAATAAGGACCGCCGGGGCGGATGTATTTCTGGCCGGAGGAAGAAGAGATGACGCCGCGGCCGTGGAGCTTGAGCAAAGCGGCAGGTGGGACGAGGAGCGGCTAAGGCTGCTCCGGGGCGGCGGCAGGAGCTCGGTGCTGGAGGCGGCCTGCCCCTATGCCGACGATGCCCGGGAGAGGCAAAGACTGGCAATCGTGAAGGAACAGCTTGAGCATGCAAAGCGCCGGACTGCGGAAATACAAAAGGACGGTCCGGGCGCCGGAGAAAGGCTGCGGGAGATGAGAGAGCTGGAAAACGAGCTTGCTGAGAAGGCGGAGGCTCTGGCGCAGATGATCGCGAAGAAGGATTATCTGAGAAGAGCTATGCTTCAGAGACTGAGATATGTCACCGGGCCGCTTTATGAAGCGGGCTTCCTTTCCGGGTGCCGCGGGAGGCGCTTTAATCGCGTTCCTGGGGAGTATGACGGGGAAGCCGGGCCGGAGGCCGACGGGCAGCAGCCGGATGCATTGGAGGATGTGCTTGAGGAATGATCACCTACGACGGTTTTTTTACCTGCTCGAAGATCGGAACAGCCTATAAAAGCTGGGGCGAGCAGATGGATGAATATATGCGGCTTCTGGACATGGCCTGCCTGGTCGCGCTGGAATACAGGAAGGACGCGGCCGGGCGTACCGCCGGAAATCCGCTGAAGGGTTTTGTCGTCACAAACGAGGAGGCCGAGGCCCTGTTTTCCGGCTCGGTGTCCGTGCCGCCAAAGGAAAGCATCGACATTGCCGAGAGCCGGACGCTGCTCAAGGCGCTCAGGCATATCGTGAGCAGGGAGAAGGCATCCTCCGGGGAGGGCGTTTTTCTGCCGCTGGAGCATGTCATAAAGGTATTCGGCCTCTCCGGCTATGAAAAATTCTGCATTGTCATGGGGCTCTCGGTCGAGCTGGACAGGAAATACGAGAGGGTGTTCGGCTGCCTTCACGACAATGCGGCGGAAAAGCTGCCGACTATTGGGCTCGCCGCCGCGGTATACCGCATGTTTGCGGGCGGCGGAAGCGAAAAGGGCGTATTGCTGCCTTCCCATGCGTTTTCCAGATACATAATGGCCGGCGGGCAGGAGGAGGATGCATCGTCCCGCCTTTCGCGGCCGATCAGGCTTAACGCCGCCATATACAGGTTCCTGGTCGGCAGGGGCTTCGAAGAGCCCGCGGCCCGGAGCTGCTTCAGGCTCGAATTCCCTCAGGAATTGCCGCAGCTGTATGCGGACACGGAGGTGCAGGAGAGAATACGGTTCGTCCTGGACAGGCTTGCGTCCGGTCCGGGGAAAGGGAAAACGGCGCTGTTTTTATACGGACTGCCGGGGTCGGGAAAGCGGCTCCAGGTGCGGCATGCGGCAAAAAGCCTGAACATGCCCCTGGTATGGCTGGACGGCGCGGCGCTGGGCAAGGATTTTAAAAAGCTTGAGGAGCATCTGAAAAATGCGGTGCAATTCAGCATCCTGTATCAGGCCCTCCTCTGCCTGCATGATTTTGAAGCGCTGTACGACCACGGGGAAGAGGCTCCGGCATACCGTGAGGAGGAGGTGCTGGAAAGGCTGGCGGACAACACGGACGTACTTTTTATTCTCTCCGCGAGGGAATGGAAGCGCGGGCCGCGCGGCAGCGCCTATACCTTTGTGGATTTCCCGCTGGAGCCGCCGGACGATGCAAAAAGACTGGAGCTGTGGAGAAGGCTGGCCGCGGGCCAGAAGCTGGACCCGGCCGTTGATATTGCGGAGCTCTCCAACAAGTTCCGCTTTACCGCAGGCATGATCGAGAAGGCGCTTGACGAAGCGGTGTTTGAAGCCGATACCCGCGCCGGCGGAAACATCGGCAAGGACATATTATACGGGGCCTGTATAAGACAATCCGCCCATCATATTGAAAAAAAGGCCACAAAGCTGAGACCGGCCTTTTCCTGGGAGGACCTCATATTGCCCGAGGAGCAGAAAAGCCTGCTTTTTGACGCCTGCAACCACATCAAATACAGGCATGTGGTTTTAAACGGCTGGGGCTTCGACAGGAAGCTGCCCTACGGCAGGGGACTGGGGATCATATTCTACGGGCCTCCCGGCACCGGTAAGACCATGGGAGCGCAGGTGCTCGCAAACGAGCTGAAGCTTGAAATATACAGGATAGACCTTTCGCAGATCGTCAGCAAATATATAGGAGAGACCGAGAAGAACCTGAAGGACATCTTCGACGAGGCGTCCCGTACGAGCGCCATACTCTTCTTTGACGAGGCGGATTCGCTCTTCGGGAAAAGGGCCGAGGTAAAGGATGCTCAGGACAGGTACGCAAATCTCGAGACCTCGTACCTCCTTCAGAAGATGGAGGAATACGAGGGCATAACGATACTGGCCACGAATCTTCTGCAGAATTTCGACGAGGCTTACCGCCGGAGGTTCAAATTCATGATCAATTTTCCGATGCCCGACGTCAAAAACCGTCGGAAGCTATGGGAGGCCATATTCCCGGAAAGGCTGCCCCTGGATGCGGACGTGGACCTGGATTTTCTGGCCGGCAGGTTCGAGCTTACCGGCAGCAACATTAAAAACATCGCCGTAGCCGCAAGCTTTCTGGCCGCGGGGGAGGGCAGCGCGCTCAAAATGAAGCATTTGATAAAGGCGTTGAAAAACGAAATGACAAAGGCGGGAAAGATCATAGTAAGGCAGGATCTGGGAGGTTATGCAAACCTATTCTGAATGAACGGACGAAGGGGAGGAGGATTTTATGAACGAATTCTTCAGCAAACTATTCAAAAGCAAATCCGAGGACAAGGAAAAAGAGGATAATATCGAGAAGCTGGCAAATAACCCCGAGGTTAAGAACGTGACGCTGAAGCATCTCAAGGAGCTCTCGATCCCCGAGGCAAACTCCTCGCCCAAGCCCCTGACCGAGGAGGAAATTGAAACCCATGTGGACGAGGAGGGTGTGGAGGGGACTGAGAACAAAGAAAAATCCTCGCCCAAGCCTCTGACCGATGAGGAAGTGGAAATGAATGTGGATCTGGGGGATGAAGAGGTCATCGGGAATGAATCCTCGGGAGGCTTGAAGCTCGCGCCGTTCAAGGAAGAGGGGGATTCGGGAAAAGAGACCGGCAGCGAGGCGCCGGAAGAGAAAAAGGACGGTGGGACGGAAAAGGGCACGGGCGAAGTCAATGTCCCCCAGCCGGTAAAAGAGCTTGCGAAAAAGCTCACGGCTAAAAAGGATGAAAACGGGAAGACCATGGAAGATGCGCCTGATCTCGATAAAACGGAGCTTCCCGGAGAGCCTACGGACGGAGGGGAGCACTGGACGGGGCTAAGGGCTTCAAAGTATAAAAAGGACGGTAAGCAGAGGGACTTTTTCTCATCAACCGTCCTTGACAAGGTGCAGACCGGCGTAGACGTGGTCAGCGGCGTCAGCGGCATCGTCGGGCCCGGAATAGGCCTGTTCGATAAAAGCGGTCTCGGCGGGAAGATGGGAATGTCCGATACGGTTTCGGATTCCGTCGATATCACCTCCCAGGGCGTGAACATGGCAAGTGACGGCCTTTCCTTTTTGAGCTACGGCATGTCCATGGGCAAAGATATCATGGACAAGCAAAAAAACGATAAATTCACCACGGATTCCACCAAGCAGATGCAAAATCTCAAGCTCGCTTCAAATATACTCGGCATGGGAAAGAGCTCCTTCAGCATGCTTGGCACATCGAGCGACATGATCGGGTCGATCGGCAATATCGCGGGGCATGGAGAGCTGAAGCCCGTAAGCGAGCAGGTCGGAGGAGGACTCAGGTCTGTCAAGCATACGCTGGGAGCCACAAAGGACACGCTCGACCTGGTAAGAGGCGCTACAACGGGGCTGGGCAACATAACAAGCTACAGCAAGATCTCCGAGGCCATGAAAGAGGGAGGCACCTCCGAGGAATTCAAGAGAATGGCCAATGTCGCGCTTGAGGCCAAGAAGCTGAACGCGACCTCCGCGGGCTTCGACATCTTCAAATCGGGGACGAGCCTGGTCGGGAACATCACAGGGCTGACAAAGAGCATGTCCAAAATGCTCGGAGTGGCGCCGGGCAGCACAATGGGCGATTTTGCCAAATGGACGGGGGTCGTGGGAAACATCGTAACCGGCGTAGGTGCGGTGACGGGACTGTTCAACACCATACTCCTCAAGCCCATCATGAAATCGAAAAGAAAAAAGAATAACATCGACCAGTTCATAAAGACCGGCGAGCTGAAGGATAAGACCAACGACGTCCTGGTGAAGAAGGTAAAAAAGGGCAGAAAGGGCAAGGACGTTAAAAAGGTCGTCGATGACGAAACGGTTAGAGGCCTTGCAAAGACCGCTCTGGGATATTCCTCCCTGGATGAGATGTTCAGCGCGATATTGATGAAATATGCCGCTACCATAAGGCACAATGCGGAAAACGGCGAGGAAAAGGACAAGTACAGGCTGCTGATAGAGCAGCTGGGCTTCAAGGTGCAGATAAACAACGAGCTTCCGTCCGAGGAAGCGATTGCCGGGAAGCTGGCCGGGATCGACGGTTAGAAAATTATTGCATATCGGAGGGATTCAAATGAAGCAGTGGCGGCAGTTTGAAAAGGATACGATTGAAATGCTTGCGGGTGAGATAGAAAAGCTGGAGTTACAGTACAGGCTTTTCGAGCCTGAGGAGCAGATGCCCGTGCAGGTACTGGGGATACTCCTGGAGTATCTGGGCGAAGAGGAGCAGAGCGTGAAGCTGGAGATCTGCTTTCTGCCCCTTGAGGAGGAGAAGCGGGAGGATGCCGGCTTCAACTACGTGCAGTTTTTTGCCGTCATCAGGGACGACATCGGTGCGGAAGCGGAAGAAGACGTTCTGAAGCTCGCAAATTTATTGAACACCCTGCTGCCGGTAGGAAACGTCGCTCTCGGTGAGAATGGCAGGATATTATATATGAAATATTGCTTCCCTTTGTTTCAGGACATGGAGGAGGCATTGACAATGCAGATGCTGGATACCGTTCTTGCGACATTCATCCATACGCTGGACACCTATATCGATGCGATGACCTGGGTGGCCGACGGCCGGCTTGGCGCGGAGGATGCGATACGGAGCGGGATTCCGGTAAAAGGCGGCAAGGAGAGGTAAGATGAGCGGAAGCAAGGAAATGGAAAAAAGACTGCTGGAGCGGCTTGCACACGAGCTTGGAGCCCTGGGGTTTCCGACGGAGATGCTCCGTCCGGAGGCAGAACGAAAAGAGGCTGTACTGCTTATCCTGCTGGAGAATCTTGGCGACAGGGAGGACAGGCGAAGTGTGGAAGCCGCGTTCCTGCCGAGAAAAGAGGAGGAGATAGAACGCTATGGCTACAATGTCCTTCAGCTTTATTCCCTCCTGAAGGAGGAGCTTCCCCGAGGCGCCTGCAACGAGCTTGCGCGCGCGGTGCTGAGGCTCAATACCAAAATACCGGGCGGAGCCTTCGGCATAGACGAGAGGAGAAAAACGCTGTATTATAAAAGCAGCATCGTCATCACAGATAATATGGATGATAGCGTCGGGTATGCTCTGGTAGAAATCCAGCTTGGAATCTTCCTCCAAACACTTGACTATTGCAACGACGTCCTGATGGATATCACGGACGGCATAAGGACGGCAGGGGAGGCCATCAGGAAGGGCCTGATGTGAAGCACTTGGCCCGCGGCGGCTTTCCAGCGCGGGCCCCGTGGCTTCCCTGGAATCCTATGGTACCTGGATGGTCGTCTGGCCGGGCGTGACGAAATCAATCATTCCTCCGTATGCGCACATCAGCTTTGAGGTGCCGCTCAGAGCAGGCGTATTGCCGACCAATACCGTCGGTGAGCCGGGAACCCACGGGCCCGGTATATTCGGCGTACACGGCTGAGGCGTAAGCACTCCCCAGGCTGCCGCCGTTGCGGACGCCACGGCGGGGTTTGACATACTGCTGCACATGCCGAAGGGCGGGATATTGGCTACGGGCTTGTTGTCCATGATCGTGGCGACAGGCTGTACGGTTACGACCTTTTTATCGGGCAGCACCACAAGTGTGGACGGAGCGGCTCCAAAGGTGCATTTAATGCCGGCGCCGCCGCAAACGCAAATTCCCATGTTTAAGTCCTCCTGTTTTCTCCAAATTGCAATACAGCTCACTTCATATATTTAAGCCTTACGACGGACCTGCCAGTGGAGGAAATATCCCTTCAAAGTGGCTTACGCCGCCCTCCCTGAGACGAATTTTCCTGAAAAAGGAGCTGGACCCGTCGGAGACATACAGGTCGGCCTCCGGCAGGGCTTCCCCTCCTTCACCGTCCGTAACGACCGGGATGAGTACGCGGCCTGAGGCGTCCGTTTCGGAGGAATATACGCGCCGGGTCGGAGAAGACGGAGCTATCGCCGCTTCAGGCCTTTCACGGATCTCGTAGGAGACGCCGTCCAGACGGCGCAGGAGCGTGAAGACAAAAGGAGCCTCCGCTCTGCCCTCCGCAGCCAGCGCCAGGGTCAAACCGGTATAATCGAGGCCGTTCGGGTTCGTGAGAGAAATCCGGCAGGTCTGTCCCGTTTCCTGCAGGCCCTTGAACCGGATATCTCCTTTCAGGTAGGGCGCGTGGAGCCTGACAGCGAGCCCGCGGACGCCGCCTCCTCTGCGGCCGGTAAACCGCGCGCTGAAGGCTGTACAGCCCTTCTTCAGCGGATAGTCCGTCCCGGGCTTCAGCCGCACGGTCAGGACAGGATTTTCCCTGCCGATGCCGGACAGGTCGGGGACGCAGAAATCACAGTAGCCGGGCGAGCATATCGTGAGGTTTTTATGACCCGGTCCGGCGATATCCGCTAATATGAAAAGGCCTTCTGGCTTTCTTACAGGAGAAAGCCGCTTTCCCTCGACGAAGAATATAAACGGCTGCTCCTTCAGCGGCTTCCCCGTGAAGTCGTCGATGAATCTGAAAGCCGCGTTTACGCTGTGCAGGATTTTAGTATCCGATACCATCGCCGCGCTCCTTTCCGCCGAGCTTCATTTCGACCTTTGTAACACGTACGGGCTGCGAGACCCGGGTCGAGTCGATGAGCACGGGCGCCGCCCTGTAATATATGGCGAGCCTCGCGGCGTTACCGGCTCCGGAATTGCTCCATATCCTGCTCTTTTCTTCATACGACAGGAAGTGCGGCGACAGGGCGATGGGCTCGTCCGCCGCCTCCGCGCCGGGCTGCAGGTCGGAGAGCTCAAATACCGAGTTATCGTGCAGCACCTGCATCGCACGCGATAAGATACGCTGCTCGACAACCGATTTGGAAGCTATATTCGTGCTTGAATTCACCGTAAGCATGTAAAAGAGAGATACCGGAAGAGGAGGAAACCTTTGTGCCCCCTCGCCGACGCTTATCATTTCGTTCTGGGGATAATACCCGTCGGTTTGTATATCGTACAGGTGGACGCCGAGCAGATACTCCCCCTTTTCATACGGCGGGCACAAAAGTATGGACTCGGGGTTCTGGATCAATTCCGGGCACAAGTTGCTTCTGAGCAGCTTGACGATTTCATTGCCCAGATCTGCAACGATGGAATAATCAGCCATATACCACATCACCCTTTCGCAAGCATAGATATTATTTCAAAAGCCCGTCGGCGATTTTGTCCAGACGCGCGGGATAAAGCAGCGGCTTCCCGCCGGGACCGGCCGGGAACCAGGAATAGTTCAGGGCGCCGGCCGTGAAGGAGAGCGGCACGTACAGCGTATTGCCGGAAAAAACAGTGCTTGAGGACATGCGCTTCGGTTTTTTATCGACGGTTACCTCGGGACTGTCCTTTGTAAATACCATCGCGGACCTACCGCTTACGAGGGAAGCGCTGCCGCTGTCCTGCCGCCATACGTAACGGCGGCCTATAATTGAGGCCAGCTCCCTGACGCTTGCAAGGTATTCGCCGCCGGGCATCTTGAAATCGTCGACGGTATAATCGCGGCCCGAGACACCCAGAAGCGCAAGGACATCTCCCTGCAGCGTTTTGATCCGGTCCCCGAGCTCCGAATATTCCGGGCTCTCGCCAAGCCTTTGGAGGAGAAGGGCCTTCAGAAGCAAACCGTCTGCGGTATCCGGATCGATACCCGACAGGGACATGAGGCTGTTCAGCTC
>JAEZJL010000180.1 GCA_023415815.1 Bacillota bacterium
GATTTGCACCTTGCTTCCACCGGCTCAAACATGCTTTCAAACTTTTCCGGTATTGCGAGCAGATTTTCCAGCACCTTATCATAGTCGTACCTGCCGGGCTGGTTGAGCCTGCCCAGCTCGATTGCGAGCATAATTGAAACGCCAAGCCTTGTCGTATAATGGAAGGTGTCGGAACCGCCCGTGTCGAATCCGCCGCTGCATATAATCTTCTTGTCTGCGAATTGCGTCACAGGACTTCCGTCAACAGACGTTACGGCCAGTATGAACGCACCTTTTTCCTTTGCCAGACGCCCTGCCCTGTTCGAGTCAACGGTGCTGCCGCTTCCGGAGTAAACGGCAAAGCAAAGCCTTGCGTAATCATAAGGCCTCGGATTTGTGAAATATTCAAGCCCGTCCACGTCGCTTGCGTCAATCCCGGCATACTTCCAGAAAGCCGCTGCAGCCGCCTGTGCGACAAACTGGCTGGTACCCAGGCCGGTTCCTACAATTCTATTTATACCTCTGGCATGCAGTTCGTGTGCGATATCCTTCACGCTTGCCAGATTTTCTCTGAAGGTGTCCCTCAATGCCGCCGGCTGGGATTTTATATCCCCATACAGGTTGTAAGGGTGCTCATTGCAGGGGTCCGTACCGAGCCAGCGGTACATGATAGGGTGCTCGTAGCTGCCTTCTATCTGCGTCTTCAGTTCTCCCTCCACTCCCCATGTTTTTATCCTCTTTCCTTTTTCTCTTGAATAATCGGACATTGTTTCTTCTCCTTTCACGATGTGAGCTTTTTCTGATGATAATACAGATTTCGCATAAAACCCGTCCGGTTACGACATTTCTTGGATCGTACCGGTTTGAATCTTATGCAACTTTGTGCATGCGCATTTGTCACAATAATAATTATATAGTAGCTCGTACTTTTTGTCAACACTCCCACAGGTAAAAAGGAGCAGTCCCGGTTTTAAAGCGCATATGCTTTCCGGATGCGCTCCTGTGAAACCTGGGAAGCTTTTTTCGAGCCTTGATTAATTTGGGGCCGCCCTGCTAAAATATTATTAAAAAGCTGTAATGAAATACACTTTTTCCCGTATAGCATGTGAAGGACAAAACACATTGCGCAATGTCGTATCAACCGTACGAAGGGAGGAAGCCATGGAGTCAGCCATATCGGCCGCGCAAAATGCAGCCGAGGAACGGAAAAGAAAAACAAATATTGACGCCGGCACATTTAAAGAAATATATGAAGCGTATTATAAACGCGTGTATAACTACGTCAGCTATAGAATCAACAACCATCACGATACCGGGGATCTTGTAAGCCAGGTCTTCGAGCGTGTCATACACAAGTACGGCGCTTACGACCCCGGGCGGTCGGGGCTTGAGGCCTGGCTTATCGGAATTTCCCGCAACACCGTAACGGATTATTTCCGCTCGCAAAAAAAGAATTTCAACATCTCTCTGGATCATGTGATCGACTTTATAACAGGGAAAGGCCAGCCGGAGGAAGTCATTGTAATCAACGAAAACAATGCGAGCCTGGTGAAAGCGCTGGCGAAGCTGAGCAAAAAGGAGAGGCATATCGTAGCGCTGAAATACGCCGCCGAGTTGAAAAATACGGATATCGCGGAGGTAATGGGCATATCGGATTCCAATGTGGGCGTCATTCTTTTCAGGAGCTTGAAAAAGCTGCGCAAGGAATTGGAAGAGGAGGTTCGGTGAAAAATGGATCGCACAAATAATAACGGGCGGCTGGAAGAGCTGTTAAAAACGGATTTCAGCCGGGAAGGCAATTCCAGGCAAAAAACGCTTGAGCAATTGCTATTAAAGATTAAGGAGCAAAAATGCAGTGTTGAAAAAAAGGAGAGTTTCACTATGAAAAGAGCATTTATAAAACCGGCTTTTATAGCCGCTGTGATAGCCGTGTCGGTTTTGGGCCTTGCGATGACCTCTTACGGCCAGGATTTTTATAAGGCCATTAAGGAAATATTGGTCGGAGATCATGCCAGGTATATAGTGACGGAACAAACCGGTACGGATCCGGCGCAAGCTGCGCCTGAGCTGCCTGATGAGCTTAAGGGCAAATTGTATGACAGGGACGGAAATTTACTCGGACAGATTCCCGAAAACGGAGAGATTTACAACCAAAACGGCGAGGAATTAATCCTCGAGAGTGTGTATGACAACGGCGGAAGCAAATTGGCTGCGCTGACCCGGGAGGAATACGACGCGCTTCAAAAAAGTAAATCGGAGCAATATACCGAAGTGACCAATCTGGAAGAAGCGAAGTCCTATCTCTCGTTTGATTTCTCACTGCCCGCCTACTTGCCGGAGGGCTATGCCTTCGACAGGGTCCTGCTTTACAACGATGAAAGCGGAAAGCCAATTAAAAATTGCGATTATGCCGATGTCCATTTCACCAATGGCGACCATTCCAAAGACATTTATCTTCAGCTCAGGCTTATGAAGCAAGATACCGCGTATGAAGCGGACATAGGTAATGTGAAGGAAATCGAAATCAACGGCAATAAAGGGATTATCAGCGAAGGCACCATCAATGTGGAAATCGGCGGCGTTATGTATATGATTGCGGCTCATGCTTCCGGAATCGATAATAAGCAATTGATTAAAATTGCAGAGTCTATTAAGTGATAAGGGTCATGGCCGGCGTATCGATACGGTACGCCGTTTGGCCTTGCTCGCCGGCGTTTCCGTGAAGCTTTTATGCTGAAAATCACCTCTGCCGGATTTTTAAAAATTTGCCTGTATGCATCGTTTTCATCTGTGAATAATAAAATTGTCCGAAGGGATAATCTATTTCAGGGAGGGGATGCTTTGTGGCAAACAATGAGAAACTGGTACCTGAAGCGGAAGACAAGCTGGATAAATTGAAATACGAGGTGGCCGGCGAGCAGGGAGTCAACCTGAAAAATGGCTACAACGGCGACATTCGGGCAAAAGACGCCGGAAAGGTCGGCGGAAACATGGTCAGGAAAATGATCGCATATGCCGAACAGCATATGAAGGGCTCGAAGTAGGAAAAACAAGGGGACGGGCGGGGTATATAAGCGTATATGCCTTAACCGTCCCCTTGCTTGTTCCTGCGGGAGTTCAGGTAAGAGGGATTTACCTTTGAATTCCTCCCGCTTCAGTCTCGCGATTCACAAGACTATTCCTTATCCATATATAGACCGGGTCAATGATTTTGATGTCCGGGACCTGCCGGCTTCCTGGGGCTTCCGGTGCGCTCCTCCCGCTTCCGGCGTATTCTTATTAACCCTTCGGCCGGAGATTGTCCATATGGTTTTCCCATAAGAAGTTTGAAAGATTGTATTTTTGTGGTAGGATAAGGATAATAGACTTAATGCTCTGGTATTGCCTGATCATTATAATAAGAGGGTGTTTGCTTTAATAAATAAAACTTTGTTTCAATGTCCCAATTGTTCAAAACAATTGACCCGGGGCCAAAAGCAATATTTTTGCTCCGGCGGGCATACCTTCGACATCGCAAAGAAGGGATATGTCAACCTCTTACTCCCCAGCCATACAGGCAATGGCGATCCGGGAGACAGCAAAGATATGCTTCGCAGCAGGAAGGGATTTCTTGATAGAGGTTATTACGAAAAATTTTCGGACAAATTGAATGATATTGTCATTGACATGCTGCCGCCCTGCAAAGAAGCGGAAGAAAACGTCGGCATTCTTGATGCAGGCTGCGGGGAAGGTTACTATCTCTATAGATTGAAGCATCATCTGTCAAATCTGTACAGCCGCATAGCGATAGATTATTACGGAATCGACGTTTCAAAGCCTGCAATAGATTACGCCTCGGGCAGGGACAGGGACATTCGCTTTGCTGTCGCAAGCAGTTATCACATTCCGGTTATGAAGGGGAGCATCGACAGTATCCTGTGCGTTTTTGCACCCAGGGACGAGCAGGAATTCAGGCGTATACTCAAGCCATCGGGAAAGCTTGTCGTCGCGGCCCCGGGCGCGCGGCATCTGTTCAGCTTCAGAGGGCTGGTGTACGAGGCCCCGGATGCCATTGGTCAAAAGGGTACGGTTGGAGAAGGCTTCAGGCTCTTGGAGCAGTACAATGTAAATTATGACATTCACCTGGAAACCAAACAGGATATTTTCAACCTTTTTATGATGACGCCTTACAGCCGCCATGCAGATGCGGTTGCTGTAGATAGCTTGAACGAGTTTAACACAGGGGTTGACATCAATATCCTGGTTTATCAAAAGACGTAGCGGGAGCATTTATTGGCCCCGCTTTGCAGACCAGTCCTGTGTATTTCTCTGATGGAGCGGGAGAATAAAAAGCCGGCCTTTTCATTTTCGGCGCTTTAGGTTATAAGTCCCTCTCGCGCTCCGGAAATTCGCGGAACATTTTTTATCCTTTTCAGTCTAATGTTTACAGAAAAGCCAGATAAAATATATCAGGAGGCAAATATGCCGCTTTTCCCGGCCGCGTTCAGGGACGAATATAGTCAAAGCAAGCTTGAGGCATTATATGCAAGGTACAGCAAAGACATGTTCAGGGTCGCATACGGTATTTTAAACGATTATCATCTAGCGGAGGACGCAGTACAGTCTGCGTTTATAAATTTAAGCGCTTGCCTGAATAAAATCGAAGATATGAACTGTAACAAAACAAGGGCTTTCGTTGTTATTATTGTCAGGAACATATCGATAAACTTGTACCGGAAAAGGAAAAAGCAAAATGACATCGCATTGGAGGATATCGAGAATATTTTTCCCGACGGCGGCGTGCCAGTCGATGAAAGAATCATCAACGCCGAGATGTTCAACCGGGTATCGGCAAAGATTCAAGAGCTTAATACCGTTTATTCGGACATTATATCTCTGAAATACTTTTATCATTATTCCGACATCGAGATTGCAAAAATGCTCAATATTACTCAGGAGAACGCAAGGGTAAGGCTCCATCGCGCCAGGCAGAGCCTGATCAAGCTTTTATCCCGGGAGGGGGAGTTGAGTAAAAAATGAATGACTTTTCAATACAGAAGGAAAAGGCCAGGGAAAAGATGCTGGAAGCGCTGCTTGAATACGCGGGCGCCTGTCATGCCGAATATACTGCCGATGCAATGAAAGCCGCAGATGAACCTGAAGGTATAGGTTTCCCCTCTGAGCTGGACGCCAGGCTCAAAAAATATATGCGCCGCCACAGCGCGGAGGAAAAGCTGAAAAAGGTTTTCAAGGCAACCGCGACAGCGCTTCCCAGGGTTGCGGTAATCTTTTTTGCAGTCTTTTTGAGCTTTGCTGTTCTATTGTCAAGCGTCGAGGCCTTCAGAGCAAGGGTCCTGAATTTTATAATAGAAGCGGGCAAGGAGTACACCAGCATTGATTTAAAAGAAACCGCCCCGGATACCTTTGAAGAAGCTTTATCAGGGATACCGCCCGAATGGGAGCACTTTTACGTTCCGGATTACATTCCCGAGGGCTTTAAAATGACGAAAGCAGAATCTCTCATGGTCACGAAAATCATACATTATTCGAATGATAAGGGCCTATTGATCGTTTTCCAGCAGCATGACGGCCGGAGCACAAATATAAGAGTAGATACTGAAGACGCTGTTTCGGAGAAAATTTCAATCAGCGGCCGGGAGGGTCTTTTAGTAGAAAAGAAAGGACTTACCACCCTTGTCTGGCACAATGATGACTTTTCTTTTTCTCTTTTCTCGGGAGCGGATAAAAAGGAACTTCTGAAAATGGCGGAAAGCCTTAAGCAAAAAAAATAGGAAATTTTTAAAATAACTGTAACAAATCGCCTTCATATTTTGTTTATATTATAGAAAATAAAATGAAGGGTGGTTTTATTTTATGTCTAAAAAAGGTTTATTTGCTTTAATTTTAGTATTACTTATCTGTTCCTTTACCCTTCCGGCTTTCGGACTGGATGGAAATATAACGGTCGAAAGCCTGAAATCCAACGAGGTAAGGCCGTTATGGACGGAAATAGCCGAATTTACAAATAGCTTCGATATTTCCACCGGTGGCAAGGCAACCGTAGAATCCATACTCTATACCTATAATGTGAGTGATATCGGCCTGAAAGCCGAGCTGCAGCAGCTGAAAAACGGGAGCTGGACGACCATAAAGAGCTGGACCGGCAAATCAAAGGATATTTATTGCACGATCGGAGAGGCCTGGTACATAGTGAGCGGATATTCTTACCGCCTTGTTGCTACGGGTACGGTATATAAAAATGGAGCTCTGGCAGAACAAACAACCTATACAAGCAAGGCATATGTTTTTTGAATATTCCTACGCCCTTATACTCCGGGAGAGGAAGCAAACTCCCTCCCTATTGATATAAGAGATATAGGGAAAGGAGGCGTAAGTGAATTATGAAGCATATAAGGTCGCCCGACAAGCTAATAAGATGGCCGTCAAAAAAAGACCCTCATATATCCCCGGTATCATGACCCCGAAAGTCTTTTGATTTAAGGTGGATATTAAAAGAGCCTTTATGCTTATTATAACTCAAATTACATACGAGGAGGTATATTGAATTATGAGAAACAAACTATTTTCATTGGCATTAATTTTAATTATGGCGATGTCATTCAGTTTCAGCGTAGCCGCGCAAGAAACCGGCGACGCCTCAGCCCAGCCTGACATCGGAACTGCCGGTATAAATAATGCAAGCGAAAGCCTGACAAACGGACAGGCTCAGGCTATTTTCAACGATATCAGGCAGCGGATATTATTCAAATACGGTGAAATTTATTCCTTTGACAATTTCTCGTTTGAATTGAAAAATGAAAGGATAGAAGACGGCCGGACCCTGGTCGATGCGGATGTATATGCCGATATGACCTTGACCAGGCATCCTTCCGACAGTCCTTTCATCAAGGGTATGTCCGCCTCTTTATCCGGGATTGGCAATAAAGCGGAAAAGGCGCTTGTTAAAAGCAAAATCGACGGGTATATAGGCGAAATCGAAAAGTTATATTACAACAAGCCCGACTATTCCGTTTTCAGCTATTCTATCGCGTTAAGCAGCAATGCTTCCAACGATATAAGTGCAGATAGCACTCCATACGAATTATTTTACCGTACGGACGTAACGGCTGAAGAAATCCTTCTGGAGCCGGCAGGTGACCTGAAAAAAGCGGAGGATTATACTTCTGCGGAAGAAAGCGGTATCAGAGCTGCCGCTGAAATTCAGTCGAACATATCAGGTCCTTCTCTGATGGCCGCCGTTACTTATGATCGGCTGGCAGCAAGGGACTATGCCTTGAATAATGCCACTGCCGCGCCTGAATTCAGCGGTTCGGGTAATAGCGATTGCGCAAATTTCGTATCAAAATCCCTTAATTCCGGCGGCATTCCTGAAGACAGCTCCGGTAATTGGTATCGGGCCTCTACATACGGGAGTGTCGGTACCTGCGGGACAAACTGGATGAGAACAGGCTACAATAATAACGGCGGAGTCGTACCTTATATGACCGGCAAAAGCTACTTTTACAAAGAAAGCACCGTAAGCAAGGTATTTGCCGGCAGTATCATGTATTGGACCAATACCAGCCATGTGGCGTTGGTTACTTATGGAGATACGGTGACTATAAAATATACGCAGCATTCAAACTATCAGCTGACGAGCAGCGAAGCTACCAAGGTTTATCAAAGTGAATCGGCGTACTTTTATATGCCCTCGGCGTCGATTATGAAGTAATGCGGGATTTGGTAAGAGGATAGCCGGAAGACAGGCTCTCCTCTTACCTTTCATTATTTGAAAAAAGGATGTGCCAGGAATGAAAAAAATTATTCTATTATCATTTATTTTTTTATTAGCCTTTCCAGTTCATATATATGCCGGTAATGCGATGCCAAAGACCAATATTGACAAAACCAGTATTTTCCCTTACGAGGGAAGAGGCGATACGGAATATTATATAATGTATGGCGATTCAACCAAAGAGCTCATCGGCAAAAAATATATCGGATTATTTGTAAACGGCTCCATAATTAAAAATTCCAATTTGATCAATGAAAACGGCACAATCCTGCTGCCTGTCGGAATTATAGCCAAAAGCCTGGGGGCTGAGGTCGGCTGGAATTCCAAAATGAGAAAAGTTACTATTCAAGACGCAAACAAAACGATTGAATTATTTATTGCCGATAAAAACGCAAAAATAAACGGCAAAAAATTTGTTTTACCCGCTGCGCCAAAAATATTTGATGACCACACCTATGTACCGGTAAGATTTGTCGCCGAGGCTTTTAACGCCAGAGTCGATTATTTTGACGGCAAGGATACGGCAAAACCGCATATTGTTGTCCGATTGCCCCATGTCATGGTCAGCAGATATCCGGATAATGCCGAAATGCTTTCGAAAGAAGAAGCGGTCGGGATTGCAAAAGAGCAATTAATCATCGCTTTTGAAAAGAAATTCGGAGAATTTGTTCCCCTTGCCGAAAACGAAAAATCAGGCCGAGAGGACGACAAGGCAATCCTCAGAGACATGATTACCAATTTGGCCATAACGTCGGAAAATGACAGATACTATACGGTACCGGTCATGTATGATTTCTGGATTGATAAATATACCGGCGACGTATATACTTTTTATAACGGTCTGACCATGCAAATAAACATCTTTGATCCTTATGCCGGGAATGCATTGTCTTTTCCGGGCTAAAGAGAGATTCGGCCATGCCTGTATGTGTTCTGAGCCGGATATGGGGGAGCTTCCGGGAACTGGCATTCAAGGCCCGGGCTGCTTTATCCCTTTCAGATTTTCAGCGCTTGCAATGCGACAAAAGCAGAACCGTCCCCCACTGTCGCATCAATCATTTGTGTGTCCGGTCGAGTACGGGCTTTTCAATAAACCTGAAGGATAAAACGGAAAGGATATAGGAAGCAAGCAGTATGATAAGGGATACTCCTCCCCACACCTTCAAATCGTTCATGCCCATGACCTGATAATCCTTTATCCATAGGCTTGCAACGATAAAAATGACAAGGTTGTGCCAGATGTAAAGTCCAAAGGATACCTTTGCGGTAAATTTGAAAAAGCGGTTGTCCAGCAGGCTACCAAACCAGTTGGAATGCGGCGTAACAGCCAGGACGCCGGCAATCAGCATTGCATATGCCGGAAAGAAGTACGGCTGGCTCTGCATGCTGAAGCTGAATTCAGGGGCATGCCGCACGCCCCACAGCAGAGCGATTGAACCAAGAAAGCAGGCGGCGCCTATTATGTCAAAGCCGTTCGCTTTTTTAAACCGGGCATAACCCTCCGCTTTTCTGAAAAGTCTGGCTGTAATCCCCGCTGCAAAAATCCCCATGCAAAAATGCCCGAAAAAACCGATGGGGTTGTAGTTCGGCATCCAGTATTTGGCCCCGCCGACAATGCCGAATTCCCATCCCCGTCTCACGTTATCCGGCGTAAAAAATACGTGTACAAGCTGATTCAGAAAGGCAATGAAAGCGAAAACGGCCATCCAGTATATCATTGACCTTGCGAAAGACCTTTTTTTACCCAAGAGCTTGAACATTCCAAACATGAAGACCGGCATCAGCAAGTAGCAGAAAACTTCAAAGCTTATTGACCAGAACGGCCCGTTGATTTCGTTGGGAAACATGGTGATATAATGGAATCCCGCCGTAAACGTCAACCCTCCCAGGAACCGTGTCCAAAGAGCTTCCGAAGGTATATGAAACAAAACGACAATCAAGGTGCAGACAATAAGAGAGGCATAATAGCCCGGTACGATCCTCGCCGCGCGCCGAACAGCATACTTTCCGATATCGGGAAAAGCTCCTTCGCCAAGATATTGCCGCCAAAACGGGTAAGACAGCAAAAACCCGCTCAGGACAAAAAACACGCTCACGCCGGCGCTTCCCAATAACAAAAAGGCTTGGAGCTCCCGGACCGGAAGCGGCTGAACCTGCATTGCAATTCGCTGTGAAAAATGGTGAACGATTACGCTCAAGCATGCGATCGCACGCAAGCCGTCTGCCCCGGCCAGCCCCGAAGGCTTCGCCTTAGCCGTATCCGGCTGTTTTCGCCCGGTTTTTTCCAGCAACATTTCGCCCTTCTCCATAGCATTTACCCCGATTTCGTGAGTTATCGCCGCTAATATGGTAGATTATATCACCATATACGTATTTTAGCAGTATGTATTTTGGTTTTTTCAGGGGCTTTTCTGGCTCTGGTTATGCCGGCTTCGTATGAATTCAATAGACGCTTGCCGACAATCTTACATATATGATTACGGCGCTTCAAAATTTAAACAAGCTGATGCCCAAAAGAAAGGCAGCTATATGTATTGATATAGCTGCTTACAATAAGTTTGCTTTGTTGTGGAGTTGTTCACTTTTGTGGTTATGCACACGGGGGTCGCGGGCTTGAGAATCAAAATCTCGCCGGTTTTCGCTTTATCCCTTTCGGACGTTTAGCTTTCAATGCGACAAAAACAGAACCGTCCCCCACTGTCGCAAGGCCACTCAACCCAGCTTGATCTCGAATTTGTCGAACCAGACCTTTTCAATGAACTGCTCCCTGTTAAAGAAAGTCCGCCTGAAAACGGCAAATTCCCGGGTGTTCTTCTTCATCCAGAGCGGCGCGGGTATATCCAGGCTGCCGCAGAGCGCGAGGAGGCAATTTTCAAGGCTGTCCCTGAAGGAGCGCCCCGCTTCGTCGTCCCCGGCCTCGGCTTCCCTTATGAGCTTTCCTTCGAGAAAAAGCTTTCCGTAAAGAGTCAAAAAATATCACCGCTTCATCGTTAATTTATATTCGATGGAATCGACCAGCGCCCGCCAGCTCGCTTCGATAATGTCGGTCGAAACGCCGATGGTGGTCCACTTCTCCCTGCCGTCGGTGGATTCGATCAGGACCCTGACCTTTGCGGCCGTGGCCGAATTGGAGTCCAGAACCCTTACCTTAAAGTCTGTCAGCTTCATTTCCGTTATCCACGGATAGAATCTGACGATGGCCTTTCTGACCGCATTATCCAGGGCGTTCACAGGCCCGTCGCCTTCAGCCGCGGTGATCTCCTCCTGCTCGCCCACCTTTATCTTGATCATCGCGGAGGAATTGACCGAGTTCATGGTCGGCTCATTGACGATCACCTTGAATTCCTTCAGCTCGAAAAACGGCTGATACTTGCCCAGCACCTTGCGTACAATGAGCTCGAAGGAGCTCTCCGCGCCTTCGTACTGGTAGCCCTCGTACTCCATCTCCTTGAGCTTTTCGATCACCCTCCGAGTCTCGCCGGAATCCCTTGTGACGGAAGGGTCCACCTTGTTTATAAGGCTCATGACCGCACTCCGTCCCGCCACCTCGGACATGAGGAAAGCCCTCTCGTTCCCGACCGTTCCGGGATCTATCAGCTCATATGCGCTTGTATTCTTGTTCACGGCGTCCGCATGCATTCCGGCCTTGTGTGCAAAGGCCGCGTTGCCCACGTACGGCGCCCTTTCATCATGTATGATGTTTGCGATTTCACTGATGGCCCTTGCTGTGGATGTAAGCTCGTGCATGCTGGCATCCGGGATGCAGCTGTAGCCCATCTTTAGCTGGAGATTCGGGATGATGGTACAGAGGTTTGCATTTCCGCATCTCTCGCCAAGGCCGTTTATCGTGCCCTGAACCTGGGTCGCACCGGCCTCTACGGCCATGATCGAGCCGGCAACCGCCATTCCGTTGTCGTTGTGGCAGTGTATCCCGACCTGCACCTTGAAGCTCTGGACGACCTTCTGCGTCACATTTAAAATGTCACGCGGGAGAGAGCCTCCCTTGGTGTCACAGAG
>JAEZJL010000204.1 GCA_023415815.1 Bacillota bacterium
CCGGATGTCCGTCGGCGCCGCCGTGATCGAAGCCATGGGCACCGAATATCAGGGAAAATGCCGAAAAAAGGACACCGAATGCCAGACAGCCTATAAAAACCTGAAGCAAAGATCCACCCCCTTATCAATAAAATTATACCATATTCATCACGGCGCATAAATGTATGTGCGGAATTTCCGGCTATGGCGGCCGGCTGCATCAATATAATGTTGTGTGTCGCTCTACGGTATGCATTGTGCGGTGATATATACAATATTACCTTATCTTGATTGATAAAGCAATATCCTCTTGAATCAGCTGTATCGCCGTCCGGAAATTCAAAGCCGGTTATATCCGTTTATATCCCTGTATCTTCTATTATCATGATAATGCTTAGTTATCCGCACGAAACGCAAAAAGACCGGGAGCATAGCTCCCGGTCCCCCCGCAGACTGCGGCCGGTCTATTTTTTTATATATTCCTTCATGAGCAGGTTTGCAAGGTCCCTCATGGCAATCGTTTCAGCCATTACGGTCAGTGTGGCCATAAACGCGGCTGCCGTGTCCTTCTCGCCCTCTTTTACCCCATCCTCGCCAAGCGTCAGATTGATCCTGTCGAGCAGTCCGGGGAGGGATTCCTTCCATTTTGAAAGGGCTTCCTTTCTCATTGTGAGGTAATTCCGGTATATATCGGTCGTTTTGATCATGTCGTCGTCAAATATATCCGGGTTGTTCCTTATGGGCGCCAGTACGGTCTTGATTTCCTCGAGTGAGTATATCGCCTTCAGCTCGTCGATAAGCGCCAGCAGGACAAGGTGGTTTTTGGTATAGTGCCTTTTTTCAAGCGGCGGGGGTAATACGCCCACCCTGATATAATTCTGTATCATTGTCTTGGTGAAGCTCCTGCCCTGGCGTTCAAAAAATTTCACCACCTGGGAGATTGTCAGCTCGTCGCTCAGGGTCGCTATCCTGACGTGATCCTCTGCGTCAATGATCTTGTTTGCCAGCTGCATCAGCGATTTCCGGTTCATCGGTTCTTCCATAATGTCACCGCCTCTTTAAACAGCATATTTCCTATCTGCATTTCATAGAGCCATTCTCTATATTTTGATGATATACCATGGAAATATATATGTCAATCCGGTTGTTTATGTATATGCTTTCATTAAAAAACGGACCTCGCGTAATCAAACGCAAGGCCCGTCTTATGCAGCCTATTTCTACAGCACCGTTTCTCCCGAATTGAGCTTGACAGGCACAACGGCGGCGGAAGCGTCCATACCCAGATCCTCCAATATAAGATTGTCGTCCATGGCGGTCTGGGCATAAGCCCTCATACCGTGTTCGCTGGTATCCATTCCTTCGGTCTCGTCTTCGATGCCAGCCCTTATGCCGCATATCGCCTTCAGAAGCTTGAATACGCCGAAGGTCGCGCCGAAGGCCCAGGCCGATACCGTCACAAGCCCCAGGGCCTGAACCCCGAGAAGCTTGAATCCGCCGCCGAAGAAAAGTCCCTTTGCTTCGCCTACCGAAGCGAAAAGTCCTACCGCCAGCGTACCAAAGGAACCGCATATTCCGTGTACTGCAATCGCGCCGACAGGGTCGTCGGCGTGTATCCTGTCAACCATTTCAACGCCGTAAACTACGAGTACCCCTGCGATCAAGCCGATGATAACCGCGCTTATGGTATTTACATAGGCGCAGCCGGCGGTTATGGCGACCAGTCCCGCAAGCGCACCGTTCAGGGTAAGGCTGGGGTCGACCTTGCCGTACCTTGCCTGTGTGAGGAGCGCGCTGATCAGGCCTCCTGCGGCGGCGGCCAGATTTGTCGTGACCACGATGTGGGCAATGCTTCCGTCAAGCCCGTTCAGCGCGCTGCCGGGGTTGAAGCCGAACCAGCCGAACCACAGTATGAATGCGCCAAGCGCTGCCAGAGGCATGCTGTGGGCCGGGATTACGTTGACGGTGCCGTCCGCCTTATATTTGCCGTGCCTCGCCCCCAGCACGAGCACAGCGGCCAGCGATGCCCAGCCTCCGACCGAGTGTACGGCTGCGGAGCCTGCGAAGTCAAGCATGCCGAGCTTTGCGAAGATACCGTCGGGATTCCAGACCATGTGCCCTGCGACAGGATAAATTACTGCCGTAGCCAGAAAGCTGAAAACCATATAGGGCAAGAACTTCATTCTTTCAGCCACCGCTCCGGATACGATCGTCGCCACCGCGACGGCAAAGGCGGCCTGGAACATCCAGTAAACCTCCACGGGAAGGCCGTATTGCTCCAGCAGCGGCATATTTGAAACGGAGCCCTGAATAAAAAAGCCCGTGGTGCCGAATATACCAAGTTTGTCTATTCCGTACATGATCCCGAAGCCGAGTATATAATATCCCAGAAGCCCGGTACAGCAGTCTATAAAAACCTTCATAATGATGTTGAGGGAATTCTTCGCGCGGACAAAGCCCGCTTCCAGCATTGCAAAGCCCGCTTCCATAAAAAACACCAGCGCGGCGGCGAGCAGCACCCAGACCGTATTCAAACCGAAAGCAACATTGTTAATACTCATAATTATCACCTTTCCGTTTCTTGTTTTCCTCAACGCCGTTGTTAAAGAAATATTCGCAAAAAGACATGAAAAAACCCTGTAAACGGACATGCGTCCGCCTACAGGGCAACTTTACCCTAACCTTAATACAACTATGTATAAGTTTTACCGCCTTGTGGTTACATCATTGTAAATAAAAGGCTTCCTCGCCTTTTATCACATTCGATTATATATGAATCCGGGTTAAAAATCAATTTGATTTTACATATCCTTTATATTATGTAATGCTTATTTAAGGTTCAATATTTTGCCTGTCGCAGGATCGAGATACACTATCCAGTAGCCGAACGCCCCATATCTGGGACGCGTCCCCTCCGTCTGCACCCATCTGCACATATCTCCGAAGGGCTTCCGGTCCACCATGTGCATGCCGAATACTCCGCATACGACATATTCCCTTTCCCTGCCCCTGTCTGTGTATATGCCTATGATGAGGTGCTTGTATTTGAAGTGCGAGACCATAACCGCCGGGTTGAACAGCAAAGGCGACCTTATATTGCACTGGTACAATATATTGTTCAGATTTACGGGGTTTGTCACCTTCCACCAGCTATAGTCGCTCCTTTTTACATGGAAGGGATCATATCTTTCGAAATTGGCGTCAAGCTCGGCCCTGAGCCTTTCGACATTTCCCTTCTCCTCCCGGCTGCCGGGGGTTTCGGGCCTGTTATGCAGGGTGCACCTGGCGCACGGATTCTCCGCTCCCGCATTTACATAAGCCCCGCACATGTTGCTGTTCAGATAGAGGCAGTTGGTATTCAATCCCCCGTCGGTTTCGGGATACTGCATATACTGCCCGTCCTGCCGGAATACAGGGGGCGTCTGTACCTGTCCTTCTTCTGCATCCCGAGGTATGGTCTGGTCAGGCTTGGGCATCCAGATGCTCTCAGGCACCGTATATTGATTCCCCTCCTCCCGGCCATATTTATTATAGCCCTCGAGAGCTTCATTCTCCTGCTCTTCTTCCTGTGCTATATTTCCCTGCGCCTCGTTGACATGAATTCCGCTATCCCTGTCCTGGTGATCCGCAGCCTCGCCGCTCTCATCCGGCACTTCCTGATTCTCCGCATATTCCTTTACCTCAGGATACTTTACATCCGGAGCCGCGATTGATATACTGCTTGCGACTCCCGGGGAGTCCGGCTGCGGTATACTTACAACTGGCCAGGCCTCAGGGCGGGCGTACATACTTACGCTTGAATCCGTACGCCTGCCGGCGTCCTGCGCGGCCGGGGCCTCTTGCCTGGGCGCCTTTATGTAGAGGCGCTCCGCCAATCCGTTCCGCCAGGGGGTCTTCTTTCCCTTGTAGGCGGCAAGCGGGCAGATGACGGTTTTATTTTCTCTGTCCCTGTATTCCACAAGTACCGCCGCCACCCCGAAGTCTTCAATACGGCGTCCGGTATTTGCCACATCGGCCGGGTTAAATTCCCACTCCAGCCTGCCTTTACCGGTGCTGAGCATCAGCGGCCCCACAGGGATGGCTTCAACCCTGCCCGGGGCGGCGTTGATCAGATACAGCCTGTAGCCGAGCCTCCCGCTCTCCAGCAGGTTCTGCACCGAAGCCCAGAGCTTGCCCCTGCCCTCTCTGACCTCTATTTTTACATGCCCGGAGGGCTTTTGAGCCGATTCATACCCTGAATCCTCATTCGTAAATATCAGAAAACTCCTTTGAAAATCCGTTTTTATTTCCACAGGCATCCTCCCCCTGTAAAGCCGACATATGCATACACAATATGTATATGCCGTTTAAAGCAAAAAAAAACCATCATACAATAATATGATGGCTTATAGGAAAAATTGCATTGAATACCGTCAGAATCCAAGCCTTTTAACAAGCTCCTCGTGCTGCTTCCTGAGCTCGGGCGGGAGCTTTTCGAACTTGGCAAGATGGCTTTCCTGGTCCTTGACCTCTTCCTTCCAGGAATCCATATCAAGGCTCAACAGCCCTTTAAGGACCTCAGGCGTGATTTCATCCTCAATGCCTGCCAGCTCGATGTCCTCAACCTTCGGGACATAGCCTATAGCCGTCTCCTCGGCACCCTTTTCCCCACTGCAGCGTGATAGTATCCACTGGAGGACGCGGAAGTTGTCGCCGTAGCCCGGCCATATGAACTTGCCCTTCTCGTCGGTGCGGAACCAGTTTACGTTGAATATCTTGGGAGGCTTGGGTATTTTATTTCCCATCTCGAGCCAATGCGCGAAATAGTCGCCCATATTGTAGCCGCAGAAGGGAAGCATCGCCATCGGGTCGCGCCTGACCACGCCTACGGCTCCTGCCGCTGCCGCCGTGGTCTCGGAGGCCATTGTGGCCCCTACGAATACACCGTGCTCCCAGTCAAAAGACTGGTAAACCAACGGAGCGACCTTTGCGCGGCGTCCGCCGAACAGTATTGCCGATATCGGCACGCCCTTCGGGCTTTCCCACTCTTTGGAGATACACGGGCACTGGCTTGCGGGCGCCGTAAACCTCGAATTGGGATGCGCTCCCTTTTCGCCGCTTTCAGGCGTCCAGGGATTTCCCTTCCAGTCCGTGCCGCTCTTCGGAGGCTCAACGCCCATACCCTCCCACCATACGGTGTTTTCAGGAGTGTGTACGACATTTGTAAAAATAGTATTTTTCTTTGTAGTAAGCAGCGCATTGGGATTGCTCTTCATGCTCGTTCCGGGAGCGACTCCGAAGAAGCCGGCCTCGGGGTTTACCGCCCAGAGCCTGCCGTCCTCGCCTATCCTCATCCAGGCGATGTCGTCGCCGACCGTCCAGACCTTGTAGCCCTTTTCAGCCGCATACTCCGGCGGTATGAGCATGGCAAGGTTGGTCTTGCCGCAGGCGCTCGGGAATGCTGCCGCAATGTAGGATATATTCCCGGCCGGATCCTCAATGCCGAGTATGAGCATATGCTCCGCCATCCAGCCCTCGTTTCTGCCAAGGTAGCTGGCTATGCGCAGCGAAAAGCACTTCTTGCCCAGAAGCACGTTTCCGCCGTATCCGGAGTTGACGCTCCAGATGGCGTTATCCTCGGGGAAATGGCATATGAAGCGGTTTTCCTCGTCAAGCTGGGCCTTGCTGTGCAGTCCCTTTATAAAATATGGGGAGTCGCCGAGGAAATCCATCGCGACCTTTCCCATCCTGGTCATGATCCCCATGTTCAGCACCACATAAATGCTGTCGGTAAGCTCTATTCCGACCTTGCTGAAGGGCGAGGCGGCGGGTCCCATGAGGTAGGGTATGACGTACATCGTCCTTCCCTTCATGGAGCCGTCAAACAGCTTTCCGAGCTTTTCATATGCGTCGGCAGGCGCCATCCAGTTGTTTGTCGGCCCTGCGTCTTCTTTTTTCGATGTGCAGATAAACGTCCTGTGCTCCACCCTTGCAACGTCGTTGATGGCCGTCCTGTGCAGATAGCAGCCGGGAAGCTTATCCTTGTCGAGCTCGATGAGCTCGCCTGCGCTGAGGGACTGCTTTGTAAGCCTGTCCTTCTCCTCCGCCGAGCCGTCGATCCAGACGATGCCGTCCGGCTTGGTAAGCTTGGCCATTTCCTCTACCCAGTCCTTAACCGCTTTGTTTGAATACATAGATTCACCGCTTTCATCATTTTTTATGTTCACATATCACAAAAATTTGAGCATTCGCCCCAAGAATTATGTTCTAGTGTTATGACCTCGTCATAACAAACCTGTATATTTATCATTATACTTGATAATGCATTTTTTTTAAAGCATTTTTAGTAAAAATGCGTTAAATTTTTGATTATCTTTTTGTGAAAATGAAATTTGAAAGCTCGGCAAATTGCATTATCGAAAGGGTCTCCCCTCTCTGTTTTTCGTCAATGCTTAGACTTTTCAGTATTTCCTTGATTTCCTCCTTGCCAAGATTGAAATATCCCGAGTTGTACAATGCATTTACCAGCGTCTTCCTTCTCTGGCCGAAGGAGGCCTTCACGGTTTTGAAAAAGAGCTCCCTGTCCGCAAGCTTTACGGGAGGCGAAGAGAAAATATCAAGCCTGACAACCGACGAATAAACGCCCGGCTCCGGTATGAAGCAGTGAGGGGGGACGTCAAACACCTTCTCGGGCCTGGAATAATACTGGACGGCCACCGAAAGCGCGCCGTAGCTTTTACTTCCCGGCTTCGCCGCCATCCTGTCGGCGACCTCGCTCTGCACCATGAAAACCATCCTGTCCGCTGATATATCCTTCTCAAGCAGCCCCATGATGACCGGAGTGGTAATATAATAAGGCAGGTTGGCGACGATTTTCAAGGCTCCGGACTTGAAGCCCGATTCAACGACGGCGGGTATTTCCCGGACATCCTTGACGATATCAATCTCAAGCACATCTCTGTTCAGTATGCTTATATTCCTAAACTCCCTCAGATTTGCATCCAGCACCGGTATGAGATGCCTATCCAGCTCTACCGCGACGACATGGCCCGCCCTTGAGGCTAGCTCCGCCGTCATGCTGCCGAGCCCCGGGCCTATTTCCAATACGAGGTCCGTGTTCCCGATATCCGCAGCGTCGACAATGCGCTTTATAACGGAGTCGTCCGCAAGAAAATTTTGTCCCAGGGATTTTATAGGACGTATGTTGAACTTCCTCATCACGCTTTTTGCATCAATACTCATAGCCGCTCCTTATTGTTTTCTTCGTCAAATTATAAAACTACCGGGGTAATCATATACCCCGGCAACAGTCTTAGTCCCCTATTATAATTTGTTCGTGAAAGCTGTATATCAGTCGTTCATCAATATATACACCTTCACCCGCTTGACACCCCACCTGTCCACATAGCTCTGATCGTCATAATATAAGTCGATCTTGCTGCCCTTGATGGCTCCGCCGGTGTCCGCGGCTACTGCAAAACCGTAATCCGGCGTATTGCCGGCAACCTCGACATACACCCTGGTCCCCAGGGGTATGACCTTCGGGTCAACCGCAATGACGCCCTTTTTCGCCCGTATTCCCGTCCTCGTGATTCCAAAGCCCGGATCTCCCGGACTTTTTCCGGTATCCTTGAGAGAAGCCGTGTATGCCGTCGCCCTCATGTCGATTACCTTCTTATACCTGAGGACTTCTCCTCTGGAGGTTTTGTGGTTCAAAACGGTGCCGTACTCCATTATCATTGCCACAGGATCCAAAAGCACGGAATCCTTGATAAGCTGTTTGGATATCTCTTTACCGTCTTCGGCGACAACCTTGTACTGCTTCTCACGCACCCCGTCCTCGCCCTTTTTAACCACTCTCTCAACACCGGTGTCCAGCCTGCCGTTCTCCCGCTTCAGCGTCTGGAAGGGAATGGACTCCTTTTCGCTTACCACGTTTTCATCCACCCTGACTATCCGGATCGACATGTCTTTTGTAATGGGGTCTCCCATATCGACGCCGACCAGTCTGTCAAGGCCCTCCGGCTTTACCCTGCTGTCTTCAAACAGCTCGGCGACGGTATCCCTGTAAGTCATCAGGGGATATTCGATCCCGTCTGCGAGGATGTTTACCGGCACCGCTCTTTCTATATTTATTTCATTTGGCTTTATCCTTTGTAGCTTTGCATCCAACGGCATACTCACATAATCGTAGGACTCGACGTTTATGCCGTTCTGTTCGAGAGCTTCCCTGACGGTGCTCTTCATTGTCTTTGCGACGATCTGCCTGCCCTCGTCGTTTATTACTACTTCCTTCTTCAGATAAAAGAATACCCCTGCGCCCGCAGTTACGGAGACCGTTATTGCAAGTATTGCGATAATAATCTCCCTGGATGAAAATAACCTTTTAATATTTTTACCAAGTGGCAACAAACCAAAACCTCCTGTTAAAATATTAATAAGGGACTGTGGGATTATTTTAAGCCATAAAGTAAATTTTGTCAAATTCATTACCATAATACTCCTTAGAATGAGATTATATATATGTGATGAGATTATATACATTCAGCGTCAGCAATATACATTTCCTCAAAAGGGAGCCCCGGAAGACAAAAAATAAAAGCAGGTAAATGCTTACCTGCCCAATTCTTCAGCTTTATATTTTTATCCCGTTCCATCCAGGCTACATGCCGCTCATGGGCAGCTGGTACTGACCGGCGGGATATCCCATATCGTAAGGAGACATTCCGCCCATCATCTGGTTCGGATTCGCCATGGCCGGACTGACGCCCGGAAGCATGGAGTTCATCATAGGATTGGCAAACATGTTCTGCGCATATGTCATCGGGCACTGCATGTTCATAAGATATGGACAGCACATCATAGGCATCATCGAGGGCATCGGCTGTACATACTGGGCCGGCGACACCTCAGGCATAGGTTTGTTATACTGCGAAGGCGACACCTCGGGCATAGGCTTGTTATACTGCGCCGGTGATACCGCGGGCATGGGCTGGTTGTACTGTGCAGGCGATACCGCAGGCATGGGCTGATTATACTGCATAGGCGATACCTCGGGCATGGGCTTGTTATACTGCGCGGGCGATACCTCAGGCATGGGTTTATTATACTGAGCGGGCGATACTGCAGGCGTTGACTGCTTCTGGGGCATTGCACCCGTCTTCGGCATGGTACCGGTCGGCTCCAGATTCATTTTATCCTTCATTTTAACCTCTTCCTTCATAACTAACTTCCTCCGGCCATTCAATAGAAAATTCTTTAGTATTATTATATGAGCCCCCATATAATGTGTGAAAAGTTTTTATGTCAATCATTGGACAAAAAGCCATATCATCCTGTCCGGATGGTATGGCTTTAGCCTGGAATGCCGGGTTGGCTTAAAAAATCTGCAAAATCACGAATTCCTTTTTATTCACGTCATAGCCTATTTTGATAAATTTCTCGTTCGGACCTTCCTTATAGACCTGCGAGGCGGCCTTATCCACAAGCTTGACCTCAAGCTCCGCATCCAGGATTATGTCCCCGTCGCCGGCTCCCCTGGAGGTATCGGTCTTTATGGATTTCAGACTAATGCTTTTGACTGTGGCCTTCAGGCTCTCGCTGTATGCAAAAGCGCCCGTGGGGTTTCCATAGCTGGCAAGGCTGGCATACTCCAGCTCGTAGGCCGTATCGTAATCTCCGGCATTTATGGCTTCCAGCCATTTTTTGACCGGCTGTTCCAGCACCTTCATGTCGCTTATTTCTTTCAGAGCGTTCAGCAGGTCCGTTTTATCTTTTATCTTGCGGTTAAGCTGCTCCTTTTCCGCGGAAAGATCGCTGTTTTTTTTGTTGAGCTGATCCACATCGCTTTCCAGCTGGCTTATCTTCAGCTGCTGACTGCTGTTCTCCTCCTCAAGGCTCTTAATCTCCCTGTTCTGCATGCTCATGCTGGCGCTGTTGTTTGCATTTTCAAATTCCAGGTCCTTAAGCTCCTTCACCTTGTTTTCCCTGTCCAGGAGCAAATAGTTGAAGGCTATGAATAAAGCCAT
>JAEZJL010000206.1 GCA_023415815.1 Bacillota bacterium
GGCAGCATCATCATACCCATGGACATGAGAGTGCTTGAAACTACCATATCGATGATGAGAAAGGGTATGAATATGAGGAAGCCTATCTTGAAGGCAATGGTCAGCTCGTTAATAATAAAAGCCGGTATGACCACGGTCAGGGGAAGATCCCTCGGGTTCACCGGAGTGGGTATCTTTGCCAGCTGTACAAAAAAGGTCAAATCCTTTTGGTTATTACCGAACTGGTCAAGCATAAAATCCTTGATTACCTGCGAGGAGTTGTCAAGGGCCTGCTGCTGCGTAATCTCCCCGTTGCTGAAGGGCTGGTAGGCCTTGGTGTTTATATCGGTGATTACCGGGTTCATTATAAAAAGCGACAAAAACAAAGCAAGCCCAATCAGGACCTGATTCGGCGGCATTTGCTGAGTGCCCAGCGCGTTTCTGAGAAACGAGAGCACGATGATTATTCTTGTGAAGGAGGTCATCATTATGACGATGGACGGGGCCAGCGAAAGGACGGTCAGGATAAGAAGTATCTGTATGCTGGTGGACACGTCCTGGGGGGTCTGGGCAGGCTCTACATTGAAGCCGAATTTGAAGGGAAATGTCGTCTCCGCGAACGCATTCGAGGAAACAACAGCGAAAATAAACAAAACAATTAAGATTTGCAGACCTCTCAGCTTATTTTTCATTCGTATTGTCATCCCTATTTTTTTCGACCTGATCGGTATTGCGTATAATGGTCTTCAACCTGCCGAGATTTGTTCTGAAGTTCGGCCCTGAGGCTCCGCCGCCGGGAGGTTCTTCCTTGCCGGCTTGCTTTTCGTTCCGCTTCAGATAAACGCTCGTATATTTATCGAATAATTCCTTAAAATTAAATACATTCTGCTGTCCCGCAGCTTCGGGCTTGCTGTCCTCTTCCACCTCCATGCTGACATCCGACAGAAAACCGATATGCTTGGAGGTGGAGGATATAAGTATGTATCGGTTTCCCGCCTTCACCAGGTGTATCCTTTTATCCAGACCCAGGCTCACGGTTTCGATTATCTGTATGTTTCTGCCTTTTAATGCCCTGCCTGTCTTACCCGCAATATACCTGGTGGTTACATAGGTGAGGAAAAGTATCGCTCCGAAGCCAAGCAGGAACATAATAATCTGCAGCGGTTTCACATCTTCCATAAACATACCCCGGTCCCCGTTTGACTTTTGCTATGTAAAAGGCGTTACTCAGCCAAGTACTTTTTTTACCGCCTCCACAACCCTTTCGGCCTGGAAGGGCTTGACAATGAAGTCGCGCGCACCGGCCTGGATGGATTCGATAACCATGGCCTGCTGCCCCATCGCCGAGCACATTATGATCTGGGAGTCGATATTTATTTTCCGGATTTCCTTGACTGCCTGTATGCCGTCAACCTCAGGCATTGTTATGTCCATTATTACCAGGTCGGGCACCAGCTCCTTGTACTTTTCAATGGCACGCCCGCCATGTTCAGCTTCCCCTACTACTTCATAGCCGTTCTTGGAAAGAATGTCCTTAATCATCATCCTCATAAAAGCGGCATCGTCAACAATCAGAATCCTTTTTCCCATATATCCCTCTCCCTTATGATGTTTGAGTCAAGCTATACTTCACTTATGTTAACATTTTCGAGCAGTATATTCAAGGTATAATTGCGGTTATAATCGCTTGCTCGGGTGAATGATGTCGGTAATCCTTACGCCGAAGCTTTCGTCGATTACCACAACCTCGCCTTTTGCAATGGCTTTTCCGTTGACCATTATATCGACCGGCTCGCCCGCAAGCTTGTCAAGCTCTATTATGGAGCCGGGTCCGAACTCAAGTATGTCCTTGATCATCTTCTGTGTGCGGCCCAGCTCGACCGTCACCTGCAGCGGGACATCCATGATAAGACTGATGTTCTTTCTTTCAATCAAAATCCTGTTTTCATCGAAGGACTGGAACTGCGCAGGCTGAACATTCACAGGCTCTCTGTGCTGCCTCGGGTCCGGAGCGTATACAGGCTGGTCGTAGCCGTAATCCTGACCGTATATTGTCTCCTGCTGCTGCATCGGAGCCTGGGGCCTTATGTTCTGCGGCTGCGGCTGTTGTATTGGCTGAGGCTGCGGCTGCGGTCTGGATGCCTCGGGCTTCGCCGGCTTGCGTGCCTCGGGGACCGAATAGGTGCCGCTGCCGCTGTCCATATTCAGCAGGTTGTCGACAAGGCTCTTCGCAAAGGATATCGGCAGCAGCTGCATTATCTCGCTGTCTATCAGGTTCCCTATAATCATCTTGAAGGCTATTTTTACGATCTGCTGCTCGCCCTCGAATTCAAGAAGGGTCTGTCCGTCGCCGAATTTCATGGTAAATGCCTTTGGAGGAGAAATGTCTATCCGCTTGTCGAACATCGAGGACATTGACGTTGAAGAGGATCCCACCATCTGGTTCATTGCCTCGCTGATGGCGCTCAGATGCAGGTCGGACAGGTCTCCCGCGACATTGCTTCCGTCTCCGCCCATCATGAGGTCGGTGATGACCTTCACATCATGATCCTTCATTATCAAAAGATTGCTTCCGATGAGGCCGTGCGTATATTCCACCTTTACCGCCACAAACGGCAGAGGGTATTCGCTGGACAGTTCCTCCCAGTTTGTGATAGTAACCATGGGCGTGGTGATCATGACCTTTTGTCCGAGCAGCGTAAACAAAGTCGTCGCAGAGGTGCCCATGCTTATATTTCCTATTTCACCTAACGCGTCAATCTCCTGCGACGAAAGCCCGGCCTGCGCTTCCTGAACGGACGGGGTACTGCTGATGGAGGAGCCGTTCAACAATGCATCTATTTCAGCTTGAGACAACATATCACCCATACTATTCATCCTCCTTTTTTATGACATTGGTGATCTTTATGGCGACCTTGTTCTTCTTTACGCCCGGCTTGGCGTAGAACTTCAGAAGATCGCCCACCTCTACTTCCATATCCTCGTTAATATTTGCGTCCAGCGACAGCACATCGCCCGGCTGGAGCTCTATGAAATCGTTTACGGATATGGTCGTCCTGCCAAGTATGGCTTTTAAAGGCACTTTCGTGCTCTGTATCTTTGCTTCGATGGAATCCTTCATTTCAGGCGTGGCTTCCTTCTGTATGTTGGAAAACCAGAACCTGGTGCTCAGCTTGGAGGCTATCGGCTCCACAACCATATGCGGGATGCATATGTTTATCATGCCGTCCACATCGCCTACCTTGGCGCTGAGGGTTATCAGGGCTACCGTTTCGTTCTGGGCCACTATCTGGGCGAACTGGGCGTTCGTCTCTATCTTGTCCAGCCGCGGCCTTATGGATATGACGTTTTCCCAGGGCTCTCGCATGAGGTTCAGTATCTGTATGATTATTCTTTCGATGATGGCCAGCTCAATCTCCGTGAATTCCCTCACCTTTTCCATTGAGGAGCCCTTGCCTCCGAGTATCCTGTCAACCAGCGCATAAGCTATGTGCGGCTCTATTTCCAGTATAACTG
>JAEZJL010000217.1 GCA_023415815.1 Bacillota bacterium
ACGGATGGTTGAAAGGCGGTGCGCGATCAAAAAGCAGGTGTGATTCTTCATAAGCGCCAGCAGCGCGCGCTGTATTTCCTTTTCCGTCTTCGTATCCACGCTGCTTGTAGCCTCGTCAAGGATCAGAATCGGGGCGTCGCAGAGGATGGCCCGCGCGATTGCGAGCAATTGGCGCTGTCCCAGGCTGAGATTGTCGGCGCTGCCTGTTATCGGCGTATCATAGCCCCTGGGCAGGCGGGAAATGAACTCATCCGCACGGGCCAGCCTTGCGGCCTCCCTTACCTCGGCGTCCGATGCGGAGGGCCTTGAATATCTTATATTGTCTTTTATTGTGCCCGTGAACAGGAAGGTATCCTGCAAAACAACGGAAAAGCAGCCCCTCAGGCTCTTTCTAGAAATGTCGGTTATGTCCGTATCGTCGATCAGTATCCGTCCCCGGTCCAATTCATAAAAGCGGGTCAGAAGGTTTACAATCGTCGTTTTCCCGGCTCCGGTCTCGCCGACCAGGGCCACCACCTCTCCGGGATTGACCTTGAAGCTCACATTCTTCAGGACAGGCCTGCCGCTGCTGTAAGAAAACGATACGTCGCGGAACTCGACCTTCCCTTCGGGGACGGCAAGCTCTCTGACCCCGGCTTTGTCCGGAGCCTCCTCCGCTTCGTCCATGATTTCGAAAATCCTTTCCGCACCCGCCAGGGCCGACTGAATGTTGTTGAACATACCGGCTATGCTGTTCAGCGGCATACCGAACTGCTTCGAATATGTGAGAAAGCTCACGACCACTCCGACGCTTATCATCCCTTTTACCGAAAGTATTCCACCGGCGCAGGCTATCAGGGCAAAGCTGAGGTTGTTGATCACGTTCATGAACGGCATCATGAAGCCCGCCCATATCTGAGCCTTTGTAGAATAGCCGCAAAGCTCGCGGTTTACGTCTTTGAAATCGTTCATTACCTTATCCTGCCGGTTGAACGCCTTTACCATTTTGAGTCCGGTGATATTTTCTTCGATGATTCCGTTCAGAGCCCCCAGCTTTTGCTGCTGGCCGTAAAAGTATCTGCGGCTGCGTCCGGCGATGGTCCGCGTCAATACCAGAAACAACGGGATGGACACCATTGCGGCGAGCGTCAGAAGCGGGCTCAGAACCAGCATCATCACCAGGGCGCCCGTTATGGAAAAGATGCTTGCGATCAGCTGCGTCGTCGTCTGCGATATGGTATTGCTGATGTTGTCGACGTCGTTGGTGATTCTGCTCATCGTGTCTCCGTGCAGTCTGGTATCGTAAAAATTCAGCGGAATCCTCTGAAGCTTTGAAAAAAATTCTGTCCTCACATGCTTTACCAGCCCCTGCGTGACCCTGGCCATCAGGGCGCCGTTCAAGGTATCTATGATCCAGACCGCCGCGTAGCATAAAGCAAGTACGAAAATGATCGTACCCAGAAGGGACTTATCCACCCTATTTGTTTTTACGTCAAAGGTATTGATCGCATTGCCCAGCAGCAAGGGTACGGCAAGGGAAGCCGCCGAGGACAATACCGTCAGCGCCGCGGCCAGCAAAATGGATTTGCGCCACAGAACGAATAACCCGATCAGTCTGCGAAAGGTACCTCCTGTGTTTTTGGGCTTCGCCGTCGGAGCGAAGCGCTGATGTCCCGCGCCCATCCTTCCGAACTTGGGCATGTTCTCATAATTTTTATTGTTATCAGCCATATGTGTTCCCCGCCAATTCTCCGCCGATCTGCGAATCGTAAATGCCCCTGTAGGTCCTGCAGGAGGCAAGCAGCTCCCCGTGGCTGCCGAAGCCGACATTCTCGCCGTTGTCAAGCACAAGAATCCTGTCGGCGGACATCGCGGTCCCTATCCGCTGCGTTATCACGATTACGGCTTTATCCGCGCCGGCGGCCTTCATGCCGCTTCTCACCTTAGCCTCGGTTACCGCGTCCAGCGCGCTTGTACAATCGTCCAGAATGACGACGGGCGATTTTTTAACCAGCGCCCTGGCAATGGAAATACGTTGCTTCTGGCCGCCGGAAAGATTCACTCCCCCCTGGCCCAGCATGCTTTCATAACGCTGCGGCATACTCTGAATGAATTCGTCGGCCTGCGCGACACGGGCCGCTTCCATAATCTCTTCCCCCGATGCGGCCGGATTGCCCCAGGCTATATTTTCAAATATAGTCCCCGTAAAAAGCATGCTCTTTTGGGGAGCGAGCGATATATTATCCCTCAGAGCCCCGCAGTCGATTGTCCTTATATCCTCGCTGTCCAGGTAAATCGAGCCTTCGCCGGCGTCGTAAAAGCGGAGGCACAGCCAGGCAAGCGTGGACTTTCCCGAGCCTGTCGGGCCTATTACCGCCAGCGTCTCCCCTCTTTTCAGGCGGAAGGTGAGATTTTTCAGCGCAGGCACTCCGCTTCCGTTCGGATACGCAAAAGTGACCTTTTCAAAGGCAAGCTCCCCGTAATCGTGCCCAACGGATTGTCCGGCGGATTGCCCGGCGTTTTTAAAATCCTCTTCGCCGTTCAATATCTCGCCTATTCTTTCCGTCGACGCCTTCGTCCTTACAAAGGTGTTGAATATATTGGTTATCATAAAGAGGGAGGCCAGTATCTGAGCCATATAATTGATGAAGGCGGCGATTTTTCCGACCTGGATGCCGCCGCTGCCGAAAAGTATGCTTCCGGTATAAAGTATAAAAACAATTCCGATATTGACGGTCAGTGATATGAGCGGCGAAAAGTACGCGATGACAAGCTGGGACGACACGCTTTTGGTGGATAAATCCGTATTGGCGAGGTCAAATTTCCCCTTTTCGTCCTCGTAGCGCCCGAATGCTTTGACGAGCCTTACTCCCATGAGGTATTCCTGCACGACCGTATTGACTTTGTCAATCGCGTACTGCACCTTTGCAAAGCGTACATAGCTCATTTTCATACTGATTACTATGAAAGCCGTGACCACCGATACGACGAGAAACAGGACCGGACTCAGGCGGAGGCTCAGCAGCACGGCGAGAATGATACTGCCGATGCAGGTGACGGGCGCTTTGAAGAATATCCTCATCATTCCGTTGATGAACTGGATGATCTGCGAGGTGTCGTTTGTCATGCGGGTTATCAGCGAGCCGCTTTCGATTTTGTCCGCACTGATCTCGGAAAAGCCGATGATCTTTGAAAATACGTCCTGCCTCAGATCGGCGCCGAAGCTCTGGGACACCCTGCTTGCCAGGATATTCCGCGCGGCGGCGAAGCACGCTCCCAGCGCCGTGATAGCGAGCATTGCCAGGCCGAAATAAATCACCGTTTCCACGCGGCTTTTTTTTATGCCCTCGTCGATTATGTGCGCCATGATCGTCGGCTGCAGCAGGTCGCATATCGCTTCAAAAAACACGCAGCAGACCGCCGTTATAAATAAAAACCTGTACTTTTTAAAATAACGTCTGTAAATACCCATAACAGTTTCCGTTTTCCCTGACATTTTGCCGCTTGAACCGGCCCGGCGCCCCGGCGCCATTCAGTAAATTATATACCAAACGACGCCGGATTACCATAGAGGTATGATGAGTCTTCCTGCCCGCAATAAAAATATTGAATAATTTTGTCAAAGATGATAGGATATTGGCAGACAGTACAGTATGTCGGGACCTTGAGGTCTTAACATAAAATAAAATTAATGGGGGGTATCAAATGAGTCCGGATTATTCATCAATGGCATTACTATTCTTTTCTGGCACGTTTATCGTCGTATACCTTGTGTTTTTAGCCTTATTTATCGCGGTTTACTGGGTTCTATTTGCAAAAGCGGGGCAGCCGGGCTGGGCTTCCATCATCCCTATCTACAACTCCATCATCTATTTGAAAATTGCGGGAAAGGCCTGGTACTGGCTGCTGCTGTACCTTATACCGGTAGTAAACATCGTCATCAGCATCCTGGTTCTGCAGGCCTTCCTGAAGGCATACGGCAGAGGCAGCGCAGGCTCGGTCCTGCTGGCGTTATTCTTCGGTATATTCTACTTTCCGTACCTTGCCTTTTCAAGTAACGTCAAATATGTCGGCGTCTAGTTCACAAAAGGGACGGGGGGGGGACAGGTTCCTCGTCCCTTTTTTGCGGGATGATACTGCTCCCAAGGAATGAAGAGCAGGTACTTCAACCCTTTCCTTGGGATTGCAACGATGTTTTGTACCAGCCTATCTCGCTGTGCCGTCTATAGCCTGATACTATCAGATGGTCTTAATCTTTTTCTGCGATTCTGTTTTCTTCAAAGGCTTGTCTGGACAACCCTGAGCATTATGCAAATAACCGGTTTATCTATTCCAGTCCTGCATTTTAGTAGTAATAGCTATGGAAGATATATCATATATCGTCTGGGACAAGGTACCTGTCCCCTCGTCTCCCGCCGTCCCTGCCGGCTCTACTCGGCCTCTCTGAGCCTCTCGACGATGCTCTGCCTGTTCACTCCGCGGTAGGCCGCATGGGGGATCAGGGCGGAAAGCAGCAGCAGCACGGGATAAGCGAGCAGCAGCGGGACAATGGTGAATTTGAAGCTGAAGAACCACAGATTCCCCACAACTTCTTTTATAACCGCAAAGGAGAAAAGCACGCCCAATCCGAGCGAAACAACGATGTCGGCCAGCGCATAGAACAGCCCCTCATAGATCAGGAGCCTGTTCAGCTGCCCGTCCGTCATGCCGATGCTCTGCATCATAGCGAATTCTTGTTTTCTTGCAATGATCCCCGTGAGTATGGAATTTACGAAGTTCAGTATCCCTATCAAACCGATAATTAAGCTCAGC
>JAEZJL010000294.1 GCA_023415815.1 Bacillota bacterium
CCTGAAGGCAGAGGGGCTGAAGGTTTTTGCCCCGTATGACCTTGAGCTCACGAAGGTCATCTGCCGGGCGCTGGGAGTAAAAAACGAACTGAAGCGGACCAAATTTCTCGTATTTCAGGACAAGCCGGGCGAGGCCGGTATGCAGCCCGATATATTCAAGCGCTTCTACTGGTGGGAGGACAGCTGTACCGAGCTGATGGAAAAGAAGTTCGGAGTAAAAATAGTGAAAAAGAGCTTTAAAAAGCTTGCCGAGGATGCGAAGCTCATATCCGCGGACGAGGCGGGCAGAGTCCTGCAGAACTGGGAGGTCAACACCGAAGGAGTGACCGAGAGGTCAATGACCTCGGCGGCTAAAATGTACCTGGCCATCAAGCGTGAGATCGCGGCGGAGGGAGATGTCGGCGGCGTGGGCATAAACTGCCTCAACGAGTCCGAGTACTCCGACACCACGCCATGTCTCGCTTACGACAGGCTCTTTTCGGAGGACGGGGTGCTCTGGGTCTGCGAGGGCGATACGATGTCCCTGATGACCAAATATATCGTATACAAATCGACAAAGGCTCCTATCATGATGAGCAACCTCTATCCCTTCCTCATGGGGATGGCGGCGCTGAAGCATGAAAAGATCACAAAATTCCCTGATATAAGAGAGCCCGAAAACTGCATACTGGTAGCCCACTGCGGCTATTTCGGGCTGGCGCCGGCATGCTTCTGCTGCGAGTGGACGCTGAGGCCCAGGGCTCTCCAGATCGTCGATGAAAACGCGCTTGCGGTGGATGCGAGATTGCCGGAAGGCGATGTCACGCTTGTGAAGCTCCATTCCTCCTTCGACAGGCTGCAGGTCATCGAGGGGACGCTTGAGGATTATGTGCAGTATCCCGGCTCGGACTGCAGGAACGGAGGCATTATCAGGGTGAAGGACGGCCGCAGGCTGATGGAGCTGCTGTACTCCCATCACAGCTGCATCGTTACTGGCCACCTGAGCACGGAGCTTGAACTTGTCGCAAAGGTGTTTGACCTGACAGCGCAAAGCGCATAATTGTTGATGCCCGAAGAAAATAATATATATGCAATATTTGCGGCAAGGAGACGGATAAAATATGAAAGAGCTCAATATAGGAATGATCGGCTACAGATTCATGGGGAAGGCCCACAGCTTCGGTCTGGAGGCGGCTCCCTTCTTTTTCAGGAGCGGCGTCAGGCCGGTGAAAAAGGTCATATGCGGCAGGGCGGAGCACCTGGTAAAGCAGGCTGCCGAGGAATTTGGATGGGAGGAGCACACCACTGACTGGAAGAAGGTGGTTTCCAGAGACGATCTGGATGTCATCGATATCGTCACCCCCACCAATCTGCACAAGGATATAGCCATAGCGGCGCTGAAGGCCGGAAAGCACGTCTTCTGCGAGAAGCCTCTGGCGTTGAATGCCGGCGAGGCAAGGGAAATGCTGGACGCGGCTGAGAAAGCCGGCGTGGTGCATATGCTGGGGCACAATTACAGAAGGGTGCCGGCCATCGCTCTTGCAAAAAAAATGATTGAAGAGGGCCGGCTCGGGCGGATATACCATTTCAGAGGGGTCTACCTTCAGGACTGGATCATGGACCCCAGCTTCCCGGTGACCTGGCAGCTCGATAAAAAAACCGCGGGAGCCGGACCGCACGCCGACCTGAACTCGCATATCGTCGACCTTGCGCGGTACCTGGTCGGGGAGCTGGACACTGTCGTAGGCATGGAGGAGACCTTTATAAAAAGGCGCCCGAAGGCCTCGGTAGGCGAAACGCTCAACACCATGCTGACAGCCGATGGGAAGATCGAGACCGAATACGCCGACGTCACTGTCGACGACACGACCGCTTTCCTTGCAAGATTTAAAAACGGCGCTGTCGGGACCTTTGAGGCCTCCAGGTTCGCGGGCGGCAGAAAGAACCACGAAAGGATTGAAATCAACGGAAGCAGGGGGACCCTTGTTTTTAATTTCGAGAGGATGAACGAGCTGGAATACTGGTCCGGGGAGGACGACCTTGAGGTGCAGGGCTTCAGGACGATCCTGGCGACGGAGGGCTGTCATCCTTATATCTCGGCCTGGTGGCCTGCCGGGCACATCATCGGCTATGAAAACACATTTGTGAATCAGTTCGCCGATTTCTTCAAATGCATCCGGGACAACACAAAGGCGGAGCCAAATTTCTACGATGGCTGGAAAAACACCCAGGTGCTCGACGCAGTTGCGAAATCCGTCCGGACGCTTACCTGGGAAAAGGTGGATGAGCAATAAAAGAACCTGGCTTTACAGAAACCTGATCAAGCGGCTCCGTTGCGCTGCACCGGAACCCTCGGTCAGGTTTTTTTATGCAGCAAACCGATGCTGTGCCGGATATTTAAAGATCCTGGGTGTTTGACGAGCCTGAAACTTTTTACTTTCAAGAATTATTATGCCTGATATTTATGGTCACAAACAGGAAGCAATATGGTAGAATAATGAAAAGACGAATGGAGGGATCGTATGGGCACCTATGAATTGATACTGAAGCGCAGGACCATAAGGAAATTCCGGCAGGAAAGGCTCGGAAGGCCTCTGCTTGAAAAGCTTATAAATGCGGCAAGGCTGGCGCCGTCCGCCGCTAATCTCCAGCCTCTGAAGTATGTGATCGTTGACGACGAAGAAAAGGTCCGGAAGGTTTTTGGTAAGGTTAAATGGGCGGCATACATAGCTCCCAAAGGCGACCCGGCTGAAAACGAGAGGCCTGTCGCTTTCATTGTGATACTGGCAGATACTGAGATCAGAAAAACGGGCTATGAGCTTGATGTGGGAGCCTCGGCGCAGAACATCTTCCTTGCCGCAGAAGAGGAGGGAGTCGGCACCTGCTGGATGGGGGCGATCGACAGAGATGGGATAAGAAGCATACTTGGCATACCCGAAGGATATATCATAGATACGGTAGTGGCGCTGGGCTATCCGGCGGAAAGCCCCGTGGCTGAGGACGAGAAAGGCTCCATAAGATATTATAAGGATGACAACGGCGTCCTGCACGTACCCAAGCGGAGCCTTGATGAAATCATACTGAAGCTATGAGCGGAAGGTTCCTTAATTATTTGCTGGCAATAGCCCTCATAACAGCCTTTTTTGCCGGAGGACTCGTATTTTTTATAAAAAGGGGAGGCGGGGGCCGTCAGCACAACCGACCCGGGCCTGTCTCCGGAGGAAATATAAGCATCTTCTTCGACAGGGCGGGGAATGCGGTCATTATCCCTTATGTAAAGGATAAATTCGGTTCGGGCAGAGCTACCGCGGATGTGCTTTTTATAACGAAGCCTTACGGTTCCGAAAAGCTGGGCGCCGCCGTCAGGACTGCCATGGCCGGCTGCCGCGGCGCTTCCCCGTGCTCGAACAGAGAGCTTCTCGATAAGCTTGGGGCGCGTGACTGGGACGAATTTTCGGCGGATAAAAGGAATATTTCGATATATTACAAGGAAAGCTATGGTATCATTTTCAATGCTACCCGCAGGAAAGCGGACGGAGTCTATGAGTTCATCCGCAGCGGCGCGGAGCAAAGCCTCCCGCCGGATATCGGCGATGAAACGCTTGGGAGCACTGTACTGCTGCTCCTGCAGAATTGCCGGTGACGGCATGCGCCGACCGGGTTGACTCGTAAAATACCATTATATATAATAAATTAAGACTTTTACCCTGTATTGGAGGGAAGATTATGAAGGTTACCAGGGAAACAATAGAGCATGTTGCGGGACTTGCCAGGCTGAACATAACCGAAGAGGAAAAGGATAAATTCACACTGGACATGGAGAATATCCTTTCTTATGTAGACAAGCTCAATGAGCTGGACACCTCGGGAGTAAAGCCGATGGAGCACGTTATTCCCCTTAAGAACGTGCTGAGGGAGGATAAGGTGGAAAAGTCCTGCGACAGGGACATAATCCTTGCAAACGCGCCTTCCAGGGAGGACGGCTGCATCAAGGTGCCAAAAGTGGTAGAGTAGGGGGATGAAAAAGTGAAACTATACGAACTGACAGCGCACGAGCTCGGAGAGCTGTTAAGAGACAGAAAGCTCGGCGCGGTGGAATTGACAAAAGCCTTTCTCGACAGGATTGATGAGATAGATTCCAGAGTGGGGAGCTATATCACCGTTTCGGGCGAAGCAGCCCTGAAAAAAGCAGAGAAGCTTCAGAAAAAGCTGGATGCGGGGGAAGAGCTTCCGCCGCTGGCAGGCATACCTGCCGCAATCAAGGACAACATGTGCACCGAGGGCGTCCTTACGACCTGCGGTTCAAAAATGCTGCAGAATTTTATACCGCCTTATAACGCCACCGTCGTCGACAGGCTCTGCGGCGAAGAGGTCATACTGCTCGGAAAGCTGAACATGGACGAGTTCGCCATGGGCGGCTCTACTGAGAATTCATATTTCAAACAGACAAGAAACCCGTGGGATCTTGAGCGGGTGCCCGGAGGCTCCAGCGGAGGCTCCGCGGCCTCGGTCGCAAGCGGCGAGGCCGTTTTCGCCCTCGGCTCGGACACGGGCGGTTCGATAAGGCAGCCCGCGGCCTTTTGCGGCGTTGTCGGGATGAAGCCTACATACGGGGCCGTTTCGCGCTACGGACTTGTCGCCTTTGCATCTTCGCTGGACCAGATAGGCCCTCTGGCAAAGGACGTCACCGACTGCGCGCTCGTCCTCAACGCGATAACCGGCCACGACCCCATGGACTCTACCTCTGCTCCGGTGGATTATCCGGACTATACGAAGGCTCTGATAAACGATGTGAAGGGCCTTAGAATAGGAATACCGAAGGAATATACCGGAGAAGGCCTTAACAGCGAGGTCAGGAAAGCGGTGCTTGAGGCCGCGGACACCTTTGCCAGGCTGGGAGCCGTGTGCGTGGAGATCTCCCTCCCGGTTACGGAATATGCCATACCCGCATATTACCTGATTTCTTCCGCTGAAGCAAGCTCGAACCTGGCCAGGTACGA